>CAITZN010000569.1 GCA_903896915.1 uncultured bacterium | reverse complement strand
GCCGCTTGTTCTCATCCACCTGGGTGCAATAGCGCTGATGGGGCTGTATGGATACCTGATTCAGGCTCCACTCAAACATGCTGTGGAAAAAAGCTACAATGCAGCCGCTCAAAAAAATTCCATCCTTGTCGAAGGGCTGTCAGGGATTGAAACCATCAAGATGCTGGGTGCGGAGAGCCAGATCCAGCGCGCCTGGGAAGAGTCAGTCAGCTACATTGCCACCTGGGGCAGCAGATCCCGGCTTTTTTCCTCTTCGGTTAGCCATTTTTCCGATTTCGTCATGAACCTGACCTCGGTAGCCGTGCTGATTGGAGGGGTTTACCGGTTATCAACCGGTGATCTGACCATGGGCGGGATCATCGCCCTGGCCATCCTTACCCGCCAGGCTATTGCTCCCATGTCCCAGGTGGTCAATCTCTCCACCCGGTTTCACCGTGCCAAAGCGGCGCTGGCAGAGTTGGACACCATCATGGCTCTCCCGGTGGAGCGACCGGCCGACAAAACTTTTCTGCATCGCAGTGAATGCCGGGGCCAACTGGCCTTTGAGCACATCGACTTCTCCTATCCCGAGCAAACCGGCCTGGCTCTGAAAAATATCACCCTGACCATCACGCCTGGTGAAAGAGTCGGGTTCATCGGCCCCATCGGCTCGGGGAAAACAACGCTGGGCAAGCTGCTGCTCGGGCTCTACGAACCGACCAAGGGCATGGTTTCTCTCGACGGCACCGATATCCGGCAGATCGATCCATCCGAATTACGCCGCTTTATCGGCTATGTGCCCCAAGACATCACCCTGTTTCGCGGCACGATCCGAGAAAACATCATCTTCGGCTCTCCGGACGTGGACGATGCGCTCATCCTCCGTGCTGCCGAACTCTCCGGGGTCACCGCCTTTGTCAGCAAACATCCCAAGGGGTTTGACCTTGAGATCGGCGAACAAGGCCGGGGCCTCTCAGGAGGGCAGCGTCAGAGCGTGGCCATTGCCAGAGCGCTCTTGCATGACCCACCAATCCTTGTCTTTGACGAACCAAGCAGTTCCATGGACAATCGTACCGAGACCCGGTTGAAGGCCAACCTGACTAATCTGCTCCCTGGAAAAACCCTGGTTCTTATCACCCATCGCGGATCGCTGCTCGATCTGGTCGACCGCATTGTTCTCATCGACAATGCCATCGTGGTGGCGGACGGCCCCCGCGATCAAGTCATGACCGCCATGAAGAGCGGACAGATCCAAATTTAACTGCAGGCAACCATGGACCAAAAAATACCCGAGAAATCCACCCCACCGCAGGCGACCGGGCTCTTCCGACACCTGCCGTCGGCTGACGTGAACCTCACCACCGACATCCGGACAACTCTGCTCATTCAAGACCTCCGTGGCGGACGATCCATTGTCTGGCTGACCGGCCTGTTCTTAGCCTCATTCCTGCTTTGGGCAACACTCGCCGAGATCGACGAGGTTACCCGGGGCAATGGCAAGGTCATCCCTTCGCAGCAGATCCAGGTCGTGCAAAATCTTGAAGGCGGTATTCTCGGAAAAATGCACGTTCATGTCGGTGAGATCGTAGAAAAAGGACAACTCTTACTTGAAATCGACAAGACCAGATTTTCCGCTCCGTATCAGGAAAGCAGGGTCAGTTATCTGGCGCTGAAAACGCAGATCGCCAGGCTTGAATCCGAAATCCATAGTAAGCCCTTTAACATTCCCGAAGAGGTCACCAAGGAAAAACCGGAACTGGGTATCCGCGAGCAGCAGTTGTATGCCTCAAGAAAAGAGCAATTGGCCGCCAAACAGCAGATCCTGCAGGAACAACACACGCAACGCCGCCAGGAACTGGCCGAACTTCGTTCTAAGCTTGAAGAGATGAACCGCACCTTTGCCCTGTTGCAAAGAGAATTGGCCATGATGACACCGTTGATTGCCAAAGGAGCGGTTTCCGAGGTCGAGGTGCTGCGACTCCAGCGTCAATCAAGTGAAATGAAGGGAAATATCGAGACAGCCAAAATCTCGATCCCTAAAGTGGAGTCCAAGATTGCAGAAGCAATGAAAGCCATGGAAGAGGTCAAGCTGACTTTTCAAAACACGGCACGCAGCGAGCTCAACGACGCCTATTCGAAAATGGAGGGCATTACCGCAAATTCTGAGGCTCTGATGGACCGCCTGCAGCGCACCGAGGTCCGGTCACCAGTTCGTGGCACCATCAACCAGGTC
>CAITZN010000568.1 GCA_903896915.1 uncultured bacterium | reverse complement strand
GATGTCTCCATCGCCCAGATCGCCCAATCGGTATTTATCTACTTGGGCATCCCTTTTATCGCTGGCATGCTCAGTCGGTTCATCGGTATCAAGCTGAAGGGCAAGGATTGGTACGAAGCGGTGTTTATCCCGCGAATCAGCCCCCTGACCCTGATCTTCCTGCTTTTCACCATTCTGGTGATGTTCTCGCTTAAGGGTGAGTATATCGTCCAGCTGCCCCTGGATGTCCTGCGTATTGCCCTGCCTCTAACCATCTATTTCCTGGTGATGTTTGCGGTTTCCTTCTTTCTTTCAATGCGGGCCGGAGCGACCTACGAGCAGACGGTTACCTTGAGCTTTACGGCAGCCTCCAATAATTTTGAGCTGGCTATAGCGGTGGCCATTGCGGTGTTCGGGATTAATTCGGGAGAGGCTTTTGCTGCAGTGATCGGTCCCCTGGTCGAGGTGCCGGTGCTGATTGCCTTGGTCAATGTGGCCCTGTGGCTGCGGAACAAATATTTCCCTGTCGAGCAGCGTACCCTCACCGGAGTCTGTCATGTTCGGAAAAATGAACAGGGTGAGTGCATGCGAGATAATTAGTTGTTCCTACTATCCGCGTGGAGCCGGATAGAGCGCCTGTAATAACTTTTTCGGTAGCTGAAATGGATTTTTACGAGTCTGTCAAAGAGACCTGCCACTATTGATTGCTGTTATTGTCCCGCACGCCTTTCCGTTGACCGTATTATCGATTTGACCTCACAGCACTGATGATTCGACTACCTTTCCGGACGCCCCTGTTTAGACTGTGTCCGTAAATGTTCTGGTCTCGTAGAGCGTTACCATCTCATATTGCGAGGCTAGACCTTGCAAATCGACGATTTGTTTGATTAACTCCCTATTGAAACAATCGTTATCTCTGCCCTGAAAATTGCCTGGGTACAGATATTAAACTGAAACAACTGACCATATTATCTGCCACCCTCTTATTGAGCAGTTTTTTCCAGAAAGAAAAAATAATCACTGTGTTTTGTGCATAGCCACTCAAAATCAGGTGCACTCAATTTTTGAAAACATTTCGAAATCTATCGGAGCAACATCATTGAGCCGAAACCCTGCAGGTAACAATACACACTTGACTTCCAGAGAATTGTTAAATAAGTCCAAGGGGCTAAAGAGTATGATTCTGAGCCCTCGTTCGGCTGTTCTGCTCCTGATATCTTTGAGTGTATGGTTCCTTGTTTCGTATTTTGTTGTTTCTTTTTTTACCGAAAAACGTTTTGCAGCCGATCTTCAGCACCATTCTAAAGAGTTGAAACAGACTGCGGCTGCAGTTATGTACCACATTGACCGCTCCATGGCATTTCTCGGTGTCCTGCCTGCGACCGTCGCCGATAATATGGCGGTCATCTCAGCCCTGCATTCATTCGATTCTCAATCGTTCGGAAAAATACACTCTAAGGAAGGCAAGATCTCCTTTCTTAATTCCGAGATTGGATTGATGGAGCTCAACCATCATCTGGCTGGGCAGCAAGTGAATCTGGATGTCAATGTTATCTGGGTTCTGGCTCCTAGTGGCGACTGCATCGCAAGCAGCAATTATGACACAGTTGAGTCGTTTGTCGGAGTCAACTATTCTGATCGCGAATATTTCAAGAGCGCGATAAACGGCCAACTGGGCAAACAATACGCGGTCGGTCGTCAAACCAACATTCCCGGCTTATTTTTCTCCGCACCCATCCGGGACGGGGAGAACGTGATTGGTGCGGTGATCGTCAAAATCGATATCCCTAAATTTTCCCAATGGTTTCGCCAATTCAACTGCTTTATACTTGATGAGGCAGGCGTAGTCATTCTCTCCAGCGATACGACGCTCGAACATCATGCCCTGGTTGACGCCCCGATTTTTCGCATGTCTGCAGATGCCCGTGACAAACAATACAAACGCAACGACTTCCCTGTTCTGAAAATCGGCAATCTTAGGGAAGATTCTATTTCTTATTCGACAATCAGCCTACCCGGAAGCAGCAGTCCTTATATGTTGTCACCAAGCCAACAAAGCAGCGACGGCTATAGTGTTTTCACCTACACCGCGATTCGAGAGGCGGAACAGTTATCTACGATAAAATGGCAGTTCACCCTTTTGGTTT
>CAITZN010000567.1 GCA_903896915.1 uncultured bacterium | reverse complement strand
GTGTTTCCATAAAACCATAACTCGCCTTAATCCGATAAAAACCCAAGCCGAGATCCTCCACGCTCACCCGCTCTTCCGAGACTACCGTTGGTGTTTCAGCTGACAGGACAGAAAGCAGCAGCACCCTTTCATGCAAAGCCTCGTTATGTTTGAAATGATGCAGCAAGGTATGGGGTATACCATCAGAGGCAATCGACATGAAAACGGCGGCGCCCGCTATCCGCTGGGGCTTGTACGCAGCAATATCCTCAAGGAAGATATCAGCGGGGATCCGCATGAGACTATAGTGTTTCGCCAGGAGAGCACGGCCGTCGCGCCAGGTGACCATGACCACCAGGATACAGACAGCGATACAAATCGTGATCCAGCCACCGTCAACTATTTTCAGCAGGTTTGCGCCCAGGAAGGAACAGTCGAGAAACAGGAAGAGCGCCAGGAGAAAGCCACACTGCAACACCGGCCACTTCCATCTGATGCGAATAACCTCGAAATACATGAACGAAGTGATGGCCATCGTAGCCGTGACAGCGATGCCATAAGCAGCGGCCAAGCGGCTGGATTCCTTAAATGCCACAACCAGAGCCAGACAGGCGATCATCAACATCCAGTTGATGGTCGGCATGTAGATCTGCCCCCTCGCCTGCTCTGAAGTATGGATAATGTGCATACGGGGGATGAAACCCAACTGAATAGCCTGCCGCGTGAGTGAATAGGCGCCGGAAATCAAAGCCTGCGAGGCGATAATAGTGGCCAGGGTGGACAAGGCCACCAGCGGATAGAGCCACGTTTTGGGAGCAAGGGCATAAAAAGGATTGACGTTGACCAGATCGGGGTATTGCAACAGCAAGGCGCCTTGACCATAGTAATTGAGCACCAGACCGGGCAAGACCAGGCCATACCAGGTGAGGCGGATGGGGGCTCGACCGAAATGCCCCATATCGGCATAAAGCGCTTCGCCGCCTGTAATACAGAGCACCACAGAACCCAAAACGATAATGCCATGCATATGGTTGATGGCAAAAAAGTTGACTGCATACCAGGGATTCAAAGCGGCGAGAATGCTGGGGTTATTGAGGATGGAGCGCATCCCGAGAAAGCCGAGCACCAGAAACCAGATAACCATGATAGGGCCAAACATCCTGCCGATAACCGCAGTTCCACGCCGCTGCAGGAAAAACAAGATGATGAGAACCAGACAGGTGAGCGGAACAATGTAATCGGCAGCGGCATCGGTGGCCATGTTGAGCCCTTCTATAGCCGAAAGCACCGAAATCGCGGGGGTGATAACCCCGTCGCCATACAAAAGCGCCGCACCAAAGGCAGCCAACAGGGTAAGGGCGGCCCACCACCGTTTCTCATTTTTCAGCCGACTTTGCAGCATGGCAAGCAGGGAGAAGATACCTCCCTCGCCCTTGTTGTCTGCTTGCATAATGAACACAACATATTTCAGACCGACAACGAGCATCAGCGACCAAAAAATCAGTGACAGGATACCAAGTATATTATCTGGGGTAGGTGCTACTCCGTGTTTTCCTGAAAAACATTCTTTAACTGTGTAGAGAGGACTGGTACCGATATCGCCATAAATGACGCCTAAAGCGGCTATGGCGAGGAGCGGAAGATTACCGGTGGAATGCCCGGAATGCTGCGAATTTGCTACGGACGTGCTGAAAAAACGCATGAATAATTTCCTGTTTATATACCAAAGCGTGATAAGCCCTGGCGGAACATAAACCGGAGGGCTCTCATTTGCCTGCGAGGTTAGCTGACGGGCTCAGGCTGAGAGATGCCTTACGCGTGTGCGATACGCCCCGAAAAAGTGGTTCCCCCGCTTCCGCTGTCGCGGAATTAAGCGTTGTTTTTGCTGTTGTCGCTCTGCATAAAAACAGTCCGACAACGGTGCTGATTATCCTCTTCCTTGGAAAAAATGCAATAGAATTTACAGGCAGGCGTTCACGCCGCTTGTCTGCTTATTTTTTTAGGCTCCGACTGCTCGATGATGGGCGCCCTCAGATTTGAGCCGCCTTTTTCAGGGCAGCAACGAATTTTGTTTTCTGTCCCTCCGGCAGCAGAATCGGCACCTGATAGGTCAAGGTCCGCTCCATGATCGCCGCCGAAGCAGGCAGCGCCTGCGGATCGTAGATGATCCGCCGCTTACCGTGGGCACTGAAAGGCCAACCGCCGTGGCAGGGGGTTTTACCTGCCAACAGGTGCTCCCAGCCTGGATAATAGTGCCAGCTGTTCTCGCTCCAGCGGATAGCACCCGCGTCCTGTTCGCGCAGGACCTGATTGACCGCGGTGGTGCTCTCTTTATCCGGCAGCATGAAGGTCAGGAAGGTGGCCGAATCGCCCTTGGGATCGAGAATCTCGCGGAAACTGACCCCAGGAAGCCCACTGACGGCCTCCTGGAAAAACCGTTTATTCTCTTGCTGAGCCGCGACGATCCCGTTGAGTTTGGCCAGTTGCGCAAGGCCGATAGCACCCTGGATCTCCATCATCCGGTAATTGAAACCGACAAACGACCGCCCTTCCCCACCGCGACCGCCGGGATTAGGGACATGGTCGTGGCCGTGATCCTGGTACTCAGACATCCGCCGCCAGAGATTTTCGTCACTGGTGATGCACATGCCGCCCTCCCCGGTAGTCATGGTCTTGACCGCATCGAACGAGAAAGTGCCGCAGGCCCCGAAACTGCCGAGATGACGACCGTGCAGCTTTCCCCCAGCAGCCTGGGCTGTGTCTTCAATCACCGGGATATTGTGCTGATCAGCAATGGCTTTGATTTCTACTATCCTCGCCTGCGCACCCAGCATGTGGACAGCAATGATGGCCTTGGTTTTGGGTGTGATCTTCTTCACCAGATCATTGGGGTCCATATTGAGAGTCAGGTCGACCTCAGTGAAGACCGGGGTAGCGCCGCAATCGAGAATCGCCTCCCAGGTGGCAACAAAGGTGAAGCCCTGAGTAATAACCTCATCCCCGGCACCGACTCCGAGCGCTGCCAGCGCAACCTTCAGGGCCGCTGTCCCGGAGGTGACGGCCTGGGCAAAACCAGCGCCGGTGTAGGCAGCAAAGGCCTTCTCAAACTCCAGTACCTTCCAGACGCCTTTACGCTGTGCGGCAAATTCATAGCGGAAAAGCACGCCGCTTTCCAGGACCTCAAGGACCTGCTCTTTTTCTTCTTTTCCAAAAATCTCAAAACCAGGCACAGGAACACCTCATCAATAATGCATTGTTTCAGATTGCCGGGTTTGCTGTCCGGATCCGATAAGTATCAGTATTTCGTCGCAACGAGTTCAGTTGGTCGGTTTGGGGATGACATACCCATTGTCGATCAGCCGCACCTTGCCGTCAATGCGGACCGCCAAAGCCAGAACCGTGCGTTCGTCGACAACCGTCATCGGCTCCAGTGTTTCGGAATCGACAAAACTGGCGTAATCAATGGCGGTGCCGGCAAAAGACAGGATATGGGCTTCAAGAATTTTGGTCAGTTCAACAACCGAGGTTACGCCCTGCCGACAGCGCTCCCGGGCCAGATAAAGCGCCGTCGAAAGGCTAAGCGCGGCCACCCGATTAGCCGGATCCAGGTTGGCATTGCGTGAACTCATCGCCAGCCCATCCGCCTCCCTGACAATAGGAAGGCTGACAATACGAACCGGAATGTTCATATCGCAAACCATACGGCGGATGATCGCCAGCTGCTGAAAATCCTTCTCGCCGAAGACCGCTACATCGGGCTGGACGATGTTGAACAGTTTACTGACCACTGTCGTCACCCCGGCAAAATGTCCAGGCCGAGTTCGGCCGCAGAGGTAGATGGCCAGATTTCGCACCGACACTTCCGTCTGGAACCCCTGAGGATACATCGATTCAGGGGTCGGGGCAAATACCGCCGCCACCTTCTCCTGCCGCACCAGGGTCATATCCCGTTCAAAATCACGGGGGTAGCGATCAAGATCCTCGTTGGGCCCGAACTGAGTAGGATTAACAAAAAGGCTGACCACCACTAGATCGCCCTGCTGTGCCGCCAGCCGCATGAGGCTCAAATGGCCTTCATGGAAATATCCCATGGTCGGCACGAGGCTGATGGTTTTACCGGAAAGGGCCTGTTCTCTGGCCCAACCACGCATCTCTTCAGGACTTTTAAATATTTCCATTAGTTGTAACTCTCAGAGAGATAGTCTGCAGGTGTTTAGCCTGATAGCGCTCCACCCAGCCTACGGCGAGGCTTGGTCATAAGAATCATCGCCACACTGTTTTTGCAATAATTGACCGCAATCTAAAGGCGTTATACTTATTT
>CAITZN010000566.1 GCA_903896915.1 uncultured bacterium | reverse complement strand
CAGCCTGTCCGCTGCAGGGGGTGTGAGGTTCGTTGGCGCGGGGGTTACAGCAGGGTTTCTTTGAGTGGATATTCTTTGCTCTGGACCATGCCAGGTTCCTGACGGGTATGCCAGAGCAGTTTTCGGCAGATGCCGCGAATCATGCTGGCTTCTTTCTTCTTGAGCTGTAATCTGCCCAGGAACTGGCGGATATTGCGCATCCAGTAGATCCGGTTGGTGTCGCGGATAAAGGTGATCTCGGCCAGAGCCTCCTCAAGATGCTCATACATGCCTTCCAAGTCAAACGAGTTGGCAAAATCTGATTTTGGAATTTTGGCAAAAGGGCGGCTGTTGATAGCAGTATAGAGTTCGTAGCAGTGGATGGCCACCGCCTGTGCCAGATTGAGAGAGGAAAATCCGGCGGTGGGAATGGTTGAGGCAAACTGACAGAGGTCGAGATCCTCATTGCTGAGCCCGCTGTCTTCAGGGCCGAACATCAGGCCGATTCGGTTGCCGGCAAAGATCGGGACGATTTCGGCCATAACCTCACGCGGAGTCTGGTCCTGCGGCCGGTGTCGCCCCTGGCGGGCGGTGGTGCCGACTATAAAATGGAACGGTTCTGCCGCCTCTGCCGTGGTCCGGCAGACCTGCATCGTCTCGATCAGATGGGCCGCTTTATGGGTCGCCATCTTCAGCATCCGTTCCTGGTCAAACACTTCCTCCGTCACCACAATCAGTTGTGATATACCGAAATTGCTGGCAATCCGTGCCGAGGCGCCAATGTTTTCCGGAAACTTCGGTCCGACCAGGATTATGCCGGTGTCACCGAGTTGACTGGTCCGTGTCTGTCTGTCCATCATGCCAATCGTGTAAATAGATTCAACGGCCGGTGGACTGTTCCAGTTCAAGCGCCTTCTTCGAGGATTTCTCCGATCCATTGCCACTACTGGTGGTCATACGTTTGAAAAAGGGGATGATGCCCCGTTCCGCTCGTTTCAATTCCTCTTCAGCCTCTCTGGCCGTGATCTGCCAGGCTGGAGCAAAACCCGGCGATTTTTCGAACATGATTTCTAAGGCCTTCTGGTATACCTGTACCTGGCGCAGTTCCTGACGTCCGGGTTTCTGGTTGAGCACCTGTACCATATTGCGGAGATTGTCGCGTTCCTGTTTGGTTTTCTCCATCTCCTCCTTGCGCCGCTCGTTTTCGGCTGAATCGATCTCTAACTTAGTATGAAGATGTTCGCGGAGTTTTTTGAGATTAAGGTTCAGTTCCCTGGTTTTGAGCAGCCCTCGCACCCACAGGATAAGTGCAACCAGCAGGCCGATGGTCAGGCCGCGCAGAAAGGGGTTGGTAAAGATGTTTGCTATCCAGCTGGTGTCTCCCATGATGCTCTACCTCAGAAGTAAGTAATTATGCGGAATTGAACGGGTTCAAGGCATGTAAGGATGTTCTGTGAATCCGAAGCTGACATTTTTATTTGAATTGCCGACATTCGTCAAGAAAAACCAAGGTGACGGCAATCCTGGCTTTTCCAGCCAGCGGTTACGGTTTATGGGTGGTTGTCTCGCTTACAGCCCCTGGGAGGATGAAGGTCAGTCGTTTGCTTAACAGGTCAACGTGGTCCAGGCGCACGGTGACCCGGTCGCCCAGCTGATACATCCGGTTGCTTCGTTCACCTATCAGTCGGTAGCGGCGGCTATCGTGCAGGTAGTAATCGTCGGTCATGGTGGTGAGCGGCACGCTGCCGCTGATATAGCAATCATCCAGGACAATGAACAGGCCAAATGCGGTGACCCCGGAGATTATCGCCTCAAAGGTTTCGCCGATCCGGTCCATGAGAAAGAGAGCGGCCAGCCGGACATGGACATTGCGTTCGATATCGATCGCTTTGCGCTCGCATTGTGACAGGTGCAGACCGGCTTCTGCCAGATTATTTCCTTCTTCAGGGACGGGTAACTGATGGGTGTCAGCGGCCTGCCCTAACAGCAGCGTGTGCAGCACTCGGTGCGCGACCAGGTCGGGATAGCGGCGGATCGGTGAGGTGAAATGCAGGTAAAAATCGGCGGCCAGGCCAAAGTGGCCCGCATTTTCCGGGGAATATCTGGCCTGCTGCATGGTCCGCAATAACAGGTTGTTGACGATGTACTCAGCGGGAGAACCCTTGGCTTGGGCGATGACGAGGCCAAACCAACCAGGGTTGACCTCGGATTGGGGCAAGTGCATCCCCAATGCCTTGGCCGCATCAGTAAAGGTTTCCAACTTGGTCAGGTCCGGATATTCATGGATCCGGTAGAGTACCGGTTTCTTGGCTGTGGCCAAGGTCTCGGCCACAGCCTCGTTGGCGGCCAGCATGCAATCTTCGATCAGTAAGTG
>CAITZN010000565.1 GCA_903896915.1 uncultured bacterium | reverse complement strand
GCCGCCGCTGCCATCAACCGCTCCACCCAGGCCAGTCTGGTCGGGTTGTGGCCGATCGCCACTACGACTTGATAATCTGCAAGTCGCTGAAACACCGTCTCCAACCGTCCCAACAAAGGATTCCCGAAAGTGTTTGGAAGAGTGTCGGCATCATCGAGAAAGGCTATGGATTCCCATTGCCCGAGCAATTCCGCAATCTCGGCGCAAACCCGGCCATGCCCACCAGCCCCTAGGATTAACAATCGTGGTTTCATGAAGGCACTCAGAATTGAACCTGGCGGCTCATTCCCTCAGTTCTTGCTTTCCTGGCTGGTGGTCGGCTTGTAGGTCGGGACAAGTTTCTGGATGAGTTCAATGGTTTTGCGGTCATCGTCGTTTCGGATTTCCCAAAGCTCGTCCAGCCCTTTGAACAGAAGGCCTCGATCAATATCTCCGTTTTTACCGATGAAGATTTTTTCACAGCTGGTCTTGCCCAACCCTTCATCGTTCATCATCAGCTCCTCGTAGAGCTTCTCCCCAGGCCGAAGTCCAGTATACTTGATTTGGATGTCGCGATCAGGCTCGAAACCGGAAAGCCGGATGACTTTCTCTGCAAGATCGCGGATCTTGACGGGATCTCCCATGTCAAGGACAAAGATCTCGCCGCCACGGGCGATGGCGCCCGCCTGGATGACTAGCTGCGAGGCCTCCGGAATGGTCATAAAGAACCGGGTGATCTCTGGATGGGTGACAGTCAATGGCCCACCCTCGGCAATCTGCCGTTTGAAAAGGGGAATGACACTGCCGTTACTACCCAAGACATTGCCAAAACGGACGGCGACGAATTCGGTCTTCCCCGGTTCCTTCAACGCTTGGATGATCATCTCGCAGAGCCGCTTGGTCGCTCCCATGACATTGGTGGGGTTGACCGCCTTGTCGGTCGAAATCATCACGAACCGCTGAACCCCGTACTGCTTGGCGATCTTGGCGACGTTGAGAGTGCCGAACACATTGTTCTTGACCGCCTCCCGTGGGCTTTTTTCCATTAGCGGCACATGCTTGTGCGCGGCGGCATGGAAAACCACATCCGGACGGTAGAGCTGGAAAATCCCGTCGATTCGCTCGTAGTCCCGTAAAGAGCCGATGATCACATCGAGGTTGAGTGTTGGGAACTTGCGGCGAAGCTCGATCTCCAAGTCGTAGGCGCCATTCTCATAGATGTCGAGAATGATGAGTTGACGCGGTGAAAAATTGGCAATTTGACGGCAGAGTTCCGAACCGATGGAGCCGCCGCCACCAGTGATCAGGATAATCTTGTTGCTGAGGTAGCCACTGATGCTCTCGATATCAAGCTTGACCGGTTCTCGACCCAGCAGGTCGGCAATATCGACATCGCGGACTTGGTTGACCGAGACCTGGCCGCCAATCAGTTCATACAAACCAGGCAGGGTCCGCAACCGGCAATTAGTTTGGTTGCAGATTCCCAGGATCCGTTTGCGGATGGCAATGGGAGCTGTGGGAATGGCGATGATGATCTCGTCAATACGATGATGCAGGGCCAGTTTGGGAATGTCGCTGCTGCCGCCAACGATTGAAATTCCGCGCAAAACCTGTCCATGCTTTACCCGGTCGTCATCGATGAGGACCACTGGCTGGCTGTGCAGATGCGGGTTCCGCCGCATTTCGTCAATGATCATCCGTCCAGCCGCTCCGGCTCCGACAATCATCACCCGTCGCAAAGGGCTTTTTGATTGTTGCTTGTCAAAAAAAGTCGTGATCTGTTTCTGGTAGATCGTCACCATCCGCCAGAAAATACGGCTGCCGGCAATCAAGATGCCGTCGAAAATAAACGCGATCAACAGAATCGAGGCTGTTGGCAGATGCAGGCCAAGGGAAATTGCCAGGCAGGCTAGCATGGCGACCAGGCACCAGAAGAAAATGCGACTCAACTCGAAAATACTGGCATAGCGCCAAATGTGCCGATACATGCCGAAAAGCCAGAAAATCGACATCTTGAAAGTTATGTAGAAAAGGAAAACCCCCTGGTAGTTGTAGAGGATGTCTGAAACTTCTCGGATGCGGGTGATGTAGGGATTGTCTGCAGTGAAAATGATCGCTGTCAGCAAGGATAGTGAGAGTAGAAAAATATCGAGGCTCATCCATTGCAACATCCGAAGGTGCTGTTGGAATCGGATTTTTCTCATAACAGATTTTTCTCTTGGTCGTGTTGGGATTTGGACTCTTTTCAAAGCCCGGTTTTGCTAAAGCCTATGCCCGAATGGTCGGATTTGCACAACCCCAGCTCGTCAAATAAAGATAATGCAATCTTGAAAACGATATCGATATGACCATAAAACGGTGAAGATAAAACAAGATAAAATCTTTTCAAGTATCCTTAATGCGAAAGAAGTATATCATTGGTGCGAATTTTTCCGATTAATATATCGACGATGCGCTGAGCTGTTTGCCCATCCCAAAACGGCGGACGGAAGGGACGCCGAGGCAGGGAAATCACACTGTTCAAGGTCGAACGGAGCTGCCCAGAAGTATTGCCAGAGAGGATCGATACCCCTCCATGCTCGATCAAGGTGATTGGCCGCTCCGTGCAGGGGCGCAGCGTGAGGCAAGGAGTGCCAAGCACGCAACATTCCTCCTGGAGACCGCCAGAATCGGTCAGGGCCAAACGGGCCCCCATATTGATCTTGAGCATTTCGCGATAGCCGAGCGGCTCAAGCAAAATCAAGCATGGACAACCAACCACGAGATTCATCAACCCAAACTCGCAAAGTCGTTCCCGGGTACGTGGATGCAGTGGCCAGAGTATCGGCATCCTAGGAGCCAAGTCGTTCCGGAGAAAATCGAGGATTTGGCGTAGGACTACAGGATCATCGACATTACTTGGACGGTGCAGGGTCACAAAGGCGTAATGACCGGCTTCCAACTGCGGAACCTCCACGCCTGCTTGGTGGCGGACGATGTTCTGCAGGTCGAGGCTGGCGGCGGCTGGTCGTTCCGTTTCAAGAGTGTCAATCATGATGTTGCCGACCAGGTGGATCCGCTCCGGCTCTACTCCTTCCCGGCGAAGATTGGCATCGGCAAAACGGTCGGGGGTGAAGAACAAGTCGGAGAGCCGGTCGGCGACAATCCGGTTGATCTCTTCCGGCATCGACCAGTCATTGGAACGAAGCCCTGCCTCAATATGGGCCAGGCGGATCCGTTCTTTTTTTGCCGTGATGGCGCAGGCACAGGTGGCATTGACATCTCCGACCACGATCACCCAGTCTGGCTGGACTGTGCGCAGTACCTTCTCAAATTCGATCATGGTTCGGCCGACTTGTTCTGCATGCGTCCCTGAACCAACACCAAGGTGGTAATCAGGCGCTGGCAACCCAAGTTGCTCGAAAAAGGTCTCAGACATTGCCATGTCATAATGTTGCCCGGTGTGCACCAGACAATGCTCAACTGGCGCGCCGGCCGCTTGCCGCCGCCGCAGCTCCCGAACCAACGGGGCGATCTTCATGAAATTGGGACGGGCTCCGACAACGGAGACGATTTTCATGCTAGAACCTCAAAATGGCAGGACGCTGGGCGCTGTTCCTGTCTCCGGAGTCTACTTCACGCCGTGGTAGTCCTTGAACCATTTGACGAATTTGGGGATGCCGACATCGATGGGAGTCGTGGGTTCATAGCCGACCTTGTCGTGCAGGCGGTCGACACTGGCGTATGTGGCCGGAACATCGCCATCTTGCATCGGGAGCATATCCATCCTGGGGGTCTTCCCCAGTTCACGCGCGATCAGATTGATCATATCAAGTAACCGTTCCGAACGATGGTTGCCAATGTTGAAGATCTCGTATTTTTCCATGTTTTCGGCCTTGATACAACCGACGATTCCCGACACAATGTCATCGACATAGGTGAAGTCCCGGAACATCTCGCCATGGTTGAATACCTTGATTGGCCGGTCTTTCAGCATAGCGTCGGCAAACAGCCACATCGCCATGTCGGGACGGCCCCAGGGACCGTAGACGGTGAAGAAGCGCAGGCCGGTGGTGGGCAGACGGTAGAGATGGCTGTAGGTGTGGGCCATCAGTTCGTTGGCCTTCTTGGTGGCCGCATACAGGCTCACCGGGTGATCCACGTTCTGGTGGGTCGCAAACGGCATCTCGGTGTTGGCCCCATAGACCGAACTGGACGAGGCATACGTCAGGTGCTCGACACCCTGGTGCCGACAGCCTTCGAGGATGTTGACGAAGGCGACGAGGTTGGCATCGACGTAGGCGTGGGGATTGGCGATGGAATAGCGCACGCCGGCCTGGGCGGCGAGGTGGACGACCCGCTGCGGGCGGACCTGGC
>CAITZN010000564.1 GCA_903896915.1 uncultured bacterium | reverse complement strand
TCCAACCGAAAACTCAAGACTCGCTCCCCGTATAGCACCACAATCTTACACTCCGAACCGTGTCAAGCCAACGGAAGCAGACCCTCCTTCTTTGCCTTCTGCGACAATCCAGCGAGACTGTCAGGCTCAGCCGATTCCTACATAAAGAACCTTTTCTCAGCAAGATATCAGGGATATCTACGCCGAGTTGGCAGAGAGAAAATATTAATACTTTCTTATTATATTAATTTGAATATTTTGCAGGAGGATTTGCTTTTATGAAAAAAATTGAATTAGCAGAAAATGTCTATTGGGTCGGGGCCGTCGACTGGGTAACGCGTGATTTTCACGGCTACTCGATCAATGGCACCACCTATAACGCATATCTCATCATCGACGAAAAGATCACCCTGATCGATACGGTTAAAAAACCATACACAAGTGAGTTGCTGCACCGGATCCGCAACATTATCGATCCAGCAAAAATCGACTATCTGGTGGTCAACCATGTGGAAATGGACCATTCCGGCGCCTTGCCCGAGATCATCGAAGCGATCAAACCGGAAAAGGTTTTTTGCTCAAAGATGGGGCACAAAGCGCTGCTTCAGCATTTCCACCGACCGGATTGGCCGTATCACGTCGTCACTCCCGGCGAGGAGGTCAGCCTGGGCAAGCGAACTTTAAGTTTTCTTGAGACCCGGATGCTCCATTGGCCGGATTCCATGTTCACCTATCTCAAGGAAGACGAAATCCTGTTCACCAGCGACGCTTTTGGTGAGCATCTGGCTACAAGCGAGCGCTTTGACGACGAGGTCAACCAGGATGTGCTGATGCACGAGGCAACCAAGTACTACGCCAACATCCTTACTCTCTATTCGCCTCTGGTCAAAAAACTGCTGGCCAAGGTCCAGGAGATGCAGTTGCCCATCAAGATGCTTGCCCCTGACCACGGCGTGGTGTGGCGTTCCAATCCGAGCAAGATCATTGAAGCTTACTCGCGCTGGTGTGTCAACCAGGGCAACGGCAGGGCCCTGGTCATTTACGATACCATGTGGGAATCAACCAAGATGATGGCCAAGGCCATTGCCGAAGGTTTGCACGAACAGGGGATCGAATATAAAATGCTCGACCTGCAGGTCAACCATCGTAGCGACGTCATGACTGACGTGCTTGAGGCCAGCGCCGTGATTCTGGGTTCCTCGACTCTTAACAACGGTATGCTGCCGAGAATGGCCGATTTCCTCATGTACATGCGCGGACTTCGCCCCACCAACAAGATCGGGGCATGCTTCGGTTCCTACGGCTGGTCGGGTGAGGCGGTTAAGATGATGAATGAAACCTTGAAAGAAATGAACATCATCCTCTGCCATGAAGGACTAAAAATGCAGTATGTGCCTGAACATGCGCAACTGGGTACCTGTGTGGAACTGGGACGTACGGTAGGTAAAACGTTGAAGGCCTTTCTGGCCGGAGAAAAGATCGAATCGGTGATCTGATTGATTCAAAAACTCCCGGCATCCCCGTATATTGCAAGGGGTGCCGGGAAATTAATCATTTCTTGCAGGAGCAAGGGGTGGTCATAACCCGGTCATACATCTGTCCGATCACTACATCGACCGGACAGACGGTTGAATCAATCAAGATCGCGTCCGGGGCAGCTTTGAGGGGCGCGATCGTTCGTTCCCGATCATCCTTGTCACGTTGGACGATCTGGGCCAGCAGTTGCTGCTCGTCGACCGCCTCGCCCTTACTCCTGAGTTGTGCGGCCCTCCGGCGGGTACGCACCTCGGGACTCGCGTCCAGAAAAAACTTCCAGGCCGCCTCAGGAAACACCACGGTTCCGGTATCCCGCCCTTCAGCCACTATCTGCCCGGCTGCCCCGATCTGCTGCTGTAGCACGGTCAGGATGTTTCGCACTAACGGCTGCGCCGAGACCTTCGAAGCCAGCATCCCCATTTCCGGAGTCCGCAGCGAGCTCCCCACGTCCCGCCCATTCACAATCACCCGGACATCATCTTCTCCCGCAGCTGGCGGCAGAAGCTCGATCCGGATTGATGCCAAGAGCGGTTCCAGTTGTACCGGGTTCAACGGATCTACACCTTGCTGCTGACAGGTATAGGCAACGGCACGGTACATGGCACCGGTATCGAGATAGGTAAAACCGAGCCTGGCCGCCAGAGCCCTTGAGACCGTGGACTTCCCTCCTCCCGAAGGCCCATCAATGGTGACAATCGATTTACGATCGCACATAGCTCAATTCCTGAAGGCAGTCGGCCAGGGCGGCAACAAACCGCTGGTTTTCCGCAGATGTGCCCACCGTAATCCGGATGAAATCAGGATAGCCGTAGGCCTTCATTGAACGGACGATCACCCCTTTATACAGCATCGCCTCATAGAGCCGGGTAGCATCGCCGCAGACATCAATCAGAAAAAAATTAGTGTGGGACGGGTAGGGAGTGCAGCCCAGCTTGGCCACCGCCTCCTGCAACCAGGCTCTTTCTTCCGCAGTTGCCCGCAGGGTATGGTCATAGTGAGCCGTATCCGAAAGAGCCGCCAACGCACCAGCCTGGGCTAGAAGGTTGATGTTGAACGGCTGCCTGACCCGGTGCAGCAGAGTAGCCACATCCCGGTGCATGATGCCGAAACCCACCCGCAAGCCCGCCAGACCAAAGGCCTTAGAAAAAGTACGCAACGAGACGACCGCCGGGATATTTTCAGGATGGCGGATGTAGCCCAGAATATCAACACGCCGCGCCGGCTCGACAAAATCAACATAAGCCTCATC
>CAITZN010000563.1 GCA_903896915.1 uncultured bacterium | reverse complement strand
CCTTCCAAGTTTATGTCCAGGCAGACGCCCGCGATGTGGTTCGCCCGATACTCTGGCTGCACATCAAGGCCCTCTCCGCTTACCTGGAGCCGGCGATCAGTCTGCTGACCGAGGTGCTAACCTCTGTTGATTTTTCAGATCAGCAGCATATCGAGGAAATTATTCATCGTGAATATGCCTGGGCCGAACATTCGGTCCAGAGCGATGGCTATTCCCTCGCCTCCACCAAAGTCTTTTCTCATTTGAGCAAGGCCGGGCAGTACAACGAGTATGTGCATGGTGTCCACTCCTACCTCCATCTGAAACATCTTGCCGGCAATTACCCGGCTGGGGAGGAAAAGCTTTTCTCTGCCTTGCAGCAAATTCGCAATCTGCTCTTCCGCCGGCAGGGACTGATGGTTTCCATAACGGCCGAAGACAAGGATATCCGTCAATTTCAAGATATCGGTCTCTCGGTCATCAATGGTCTGCCGGACCTACCTGTACAGCCCGCGCACCTCGAGTTTGCCGCCGGCCCGACAACTCTTGCCTTCACCACCTCAGCCGAGGTTGTCTACAACGTCCAGGCCTGCAACCTGTTTGCCGATCCAGACCACTACAGCGGTTCTTTCGAGGTGCTCAGAACCTGGCTCTCCCGCGACTATCTCTGGAATACTGTGCGGCAGATGGGAGGGGCCTATGGTTGTTTCATCCAATTTAACCATCTGAGCGGCAACTTCGGCATGATCAGTTATCGAGATCCCCAGGTGAAGAAAACCTATGAGGCCTACGAGGCCTTACCTGCAGTTATCAATGGGCTCGATTTGACCGAGGAATCGCTCCATCAATTGATTATCGGCGCCTATGGTTCCTTCACGCCCCACCAGGGTCCCGCCTCGAGAGGAGCCAGTTCGCGTAACGATTATCTGTCCGGTATCACTCCTGTTTTCCGCCAACAACGGATTGAGGAGATTCTGGCGACATCGGCGCATGATCTCCGCCGTTTTGCCCCCTATTTTCAACAGCTGCAAGCCACCCGTTATCGCGCGACCATCGGTAGCCGGGACAAAATTGAACAGGACAAATCGCTCTTCGGCGATATCATCGAACTATAACGGTTTGTTCGCGCTGTCACGGCTTCTTGGGCGTAGATAGCCTGTCCACCACCATATTGTAATACGGCCCCTCTTCGCCAAGCTGGAAAGCCCTGCCCATACGGTTCTCCAGTTTAGTTTTCAGACCACTGATCTTTTTCAATTGCCTGAGTTTTTCTTTTTCATCCGTACAGGTTGTTAGTAACTGTTCGATACGCGTAATCTCCTGCTGCAACATAATTTCTTCTGGCACATATCCAGCATTTTTTAATAACCTGTAGGCCATCCGTAAATCTTCGGGAACATTGTTCATGTCATCCGGTGGCAGCGGTTTATCTTTCCAATGACTCAGGTCAAGCAGGGTCCCTTCTGACATTGCCTGTTGAATTTTTCGTTCTGCTATGACCTGAATTATTGAAAACATGGTTTTCCCTCTCTTTTTCTTGTGCCTTTGCTTGGAGTTTGTAAAATGGGATAAGTGTTTGTATCGGTCAACGCAGCCTGTCTGCCCTAAGATTCATTAATATGGAGGTGTCCATGAAGAAATGTCATCTGCTG
>CAITZN010000562.1 GCA_903896915.1 uncultured bacterium | reverse complement strand
GGATTCGCCAAAAGTCAGGGGATGACTGAAACTGATAAATGTATCACAAAGCCGGCCATAACCATAGCGGAAAATTATCGCCGGCGACTGTTGCCATCTGAAAGTTGTTGACCTTTAGCGCGGTTGGTTTCATAATGGCGGCCATGAATGAGTCAGACGATCAAGAATATTTTGATAGTGAGCAGGACCTCCAGGAGGAGATCTATCCTCTCGTCGCCCTCCCCGACGATCCGAACCTGCCCGCCCTTACTTCGCCCGGGCTGCATCGCTATTTGCAGGAGATCAGCCAGTATAAACTCTTGACCCGGGAGGAGGCCGAGGCCTTGTCGATCAAATTCCATGAAGAGGGGGATCAGGATGCCGGCTATCGTCTGGTGACCGCTAATTTGCGCTTGGTAGTCAAGGTGGCCATGGATTTCCAGAAATACTGGATGCAGAATTTTATGGATCTAATCCAAGAAGGTAATGTCGGACTTGTCCAGGCCACCAAGAAATTTGATCCTTACAGAGGAGTTAAATTTTCCTACTACGCAGCTTACTGGATTCGAGCCTACATTCTCAAGTTCATCATGGATAACTGGAGATTAGTGAAAATCGGCACCACTCAGGCGCAGCGGAAGCTCTTTTTTAGCCTGAACAAGGAAAAGAAGTTGCTTGAGTCACAAGGATTTAAGCCGGAAATTAAACTTCTGGCAGAACGATTAAATGTCAAGGAAAGCGAAGTCATTGAAATGGGACAGCGCATGGATAACTGGGATGTTTCACTCGAAGCCCCAGTGCGCAGCGATTCGGAGGACGAACAAAAGAATTTTCTCCCCCATGAAGGTCCTGGAATAGAAGAAGTTGTAGCCAGTCAGGAAATGCGTGAACGTCTGGCTGAAATTCTTGCCGATATCAGCGGCCGACTCAATGAAAAAGAGCGTGTCATTCTCAATACTCGCTTGCTCAGCGATGAGCCTAAAACCTTGCAGACCATCGCCGATGAATTTAACATCTCGCGGGAACGTGTCCGCCAAA
This sequence comes from uncultured bacterium, assembly GCA_903896915.1. Taxonomy (GTDB): domain Bacteria; phylum Desulfobacterota; class Desulfobulbia; order Desulfobulbales; family Desulfobulbaceae; genus Desulfobulbus. The sequence goes on along the minus strand of CAITZN010000562.1, from coordinate 1,147 downwards.
TTGAAGCTAATTTATTAAAAAGGTTAAGAAAACAACTAGAAAAAGAAATGCCTGATATCCAGGATTATCTCAGTGGCGATGGCGTTATTCTCGCGGCTGGACCAGCAAATTAGATTTCCTGAACACCTCGCTCTTTTCAATAACACCACTCAATCACCTTATCTTAATATACCATGAATGTTCCCCTGCTTGATTTGAAACCGCAATTAATTCGTTTACGTCCACAGATTATAGAAGCCGTAACCAGGGTCATTGATTCGACAGGCTATATTTTAGGAACTGAGGTGAGTGAGTTAGAAGAGAAAATTGCAAAATATTGCGGATCTTCCTTTGGTATAGGTGTTTCCAGCGGTACGGATGCGCTGCTTGCTTCTTTGATGTCGCTTGATATCGGTAACGGTGATCTTGTTTTGACAACGCCGTACACTTTTTTTGCCACTATGGGAACTGTGCTCCGGACAGGGGCGCAACCAGTCTTTGTCGACATCGAACCGGACAGCCTGAATATAGACCCGCAGGGCATGGCTGAAGTTCTGGCGGCTGACAAAAAAGCCGGGCAGCGGATCAAAGCAATTATTCCGGTCCACCTTTATGGGCAATGCGCGGATATGCAACGCATTATTGCGTTGTCTGAAGAATACGGGATTCCTGTGATTGAGGATGCAGCCCAAGCTATCGGAGCAGAATTTCCTTTTAAGGAAAACGGATCAGTTACGTGGCGGAAAGCCGGCAGTATGGGACTCTGCGGTTGTTTTTCATTTTTTCCCAGCAAAAACCTCGGAGGTATAGGCGATGGCGGCATGATCACCACCTCTGATAAAGGGTTCGGAGATATCGTTAAGTCCAACCGCAATCATGGCGCCGAGCCTAAATATTATCATTCACGGGTGGGTGGCAATTTTCGTCTCGATCCCATTCAGGCTGCCGTGCTGGCGGTCAAACTCAATTATCTCGACGAGTGGCACGCCGCCCGCAGTCAGAATGCGGCACATTATCGCCAACTTTTTCAGGATGCCGGTCTGGTTGGCACACCGGTAACTTTGCCGCAGGCGTTGTATGCCCATGTCGAAGGGGCTGAGCAACATAATCATCATATTTACAACCAGTTTATCATTCGCGTGCCGCAGCGAGATGCCTTGCGACAATT
>CAITZN010000561.1 GCA_903896915.1 uncultured bacterium | reverse complement strand
CCCTGACCTTCTTCACGTCACTCTTCACTGTCCTGCAAAAGATGGCAAAACCGTGCAAATCGCTTCGGGCGACGAACTGAACGAATTCCTCATTCAAAAAGGCATTGTCCATGGTCTTGATCTGGAAAAGATAGCCGAGGCTGCCACTTATATCGAACAGGCTGAACCTTTTGCCAACCCGCTCGTCCTTGCTACTGGCACCCCATCGGTTCCTGGCTCTCAAGGCATGTGCCTGGAGTTTGGCACCCAGATCGTGCTCATTGAGGAAACAGATGAGAACGGTGCAAACCGGGAATCCCCGATGGTCCTGGCCCCTCTCGTCCGTCCAGGTGATATTCTCGCCCAACCAGGACCACCTGTTAGCTCCCGCCCAGGAAAGGATGTCTTTGGTCAGGAAATATCCTGCCCGCTCCCTCAGGAATTAAATTTTCTTCCCGGTGAGCATGTGGTGTTCGATGAAGGGAAAAAACAGCTGATCGCGACAGCCAGCGGTTACCCTGCAAGCTGCCAAAAAGAAAAAGGGCCGATCGGGCAATACACGCTCAGCATTACCAAACTGATTGCTGTCACCCCTGAAAAAACAGAGGCTATTCTTTCTCTCAGGCCGCCGCTGCCGGGGCACTCCCTGCCGACGAAAGACACTATCCACCAAATTCTTGATGAAGAAAACATTATCTTTGGCCGCTTGCCCGACGCAATCGAACAGTGTCTGGATACAACCGACAAAGAACAACGGCCTCAGCCAGCAGTCGTTGCTCTGGGTACGTTGCCGGTGAATGGCATAGATGCAAGTCTGCGCCTTGAGGTGGACTTCGGATCTCTGCCAGGAAAACTCCTGGAGCACGATCAGATTGATTTTCGGGAACGAAATATGTTTTTCGGGGTCAACAAAGATCAGCTGATTGCTATCAAGGTCCCCGCCACCTTGGGAACTCCCGGAAGGGACGTTTTTGGTGCCACAGCCATCCAGGTACCTGGCAAGGATCTCGTTATTAAAATGTCCGACAACACTTTCTACAACGAAGAAACCCACGAAGTCCGCGCAGCCTGTTCCGGAGTTCTCTCTCTGGTCTCGGAAGGTTCGATCAAAGTCTGTTCCAAACTGATAATCCCCAACGATGTTGATTACAGTACCGGCAATATTCTTGCCCGCGACTCTCTTGAAATTAAAGGATCCGTTAAAGAAAAATTCAAGGTCAATGCCCTGGGGGATATCCTGATTAGCGGTGTCATTGAAAAAGAAGCCCAGGTGAGGTCGGACAGCAATGTGGTGGTCAAGGGCGGGATGCACGGTATTTTGTCTGTTATCCGCGCTCGGGGAGATGTCGATGTGACGGTTGTTGAACACGGAAGAATATATGCCGGCGGTTCGATTATCATGAGAAAAAGTGCCTATTTCTGTCGTTTGCATGCGGGTGTCAATCTGCACTGTGAACCTTCATCCAAAATTGTTGACTCGCAGCTTGTCGCAGCCGGTTCGATTACAACCGGCAATGTGGGTTCGAACAATTCTGACTCGTCCCTGCTTGCCGCCGCTGTAATTCCAGCTCAACTGGAATTCTATTATGAACTCAAGCGAGCGATCATAGCAAAGACAGAAATAATCGAAGCCTGGAAAATGAGAATATACTCACAGGCCGAGGCTAACAAACTTGATGAACTATTGGCGGAATTAGAAGAAATTAAACATAAATTTGCACTGTTGAACCTGATTTCCACTGACGTTCCTAAATCGTCACGCACAGCATTTATGTATGCTATGAAGTGCACTATCGCTGTGCAGGGAAAAATATTTGCAGATACCAAGATACGCATTGGAAATAGCCGCATGGTTCTTGAGGAGACTATGTCGAATATTCGGTTTCAGTTGCAGGATTCACTCGCTGCCACCGATCTCAAAAAACAGCCAGATATTGTAATTATCCCTTTGAAAAAATAAGGTCAGGCGGCATTTGGTGTTGGATAACTCCCTTTGTTCGAAGCATCACTGAGTCGAAAATATTGAGGTCGTGATTTCTAGTTTCAGTTGACCACTACATAGTTCCATTACTGAATAAAGGTGCAAAATGAGCAAGTTCCGTATCTTAATTATTGATGACAATCTTCATCATCGATCGATGATTAAAAATATCCTTTTGCCGATTACTGACGATGTATTTGAAGCATCGGAAAGAGGTGGGAGTTTTCTTATTTCTGGAAGCATCAGGCCTGATCTTGTGATCACTCCAATGAGGGCGACTACACCACAAAAACAATGCATATACAGCTTGTTAAAAGGAAACTCTTCCTATAAAGACATTCCCGTAATTCTAATGGGTTCCTCTGAATCAGATGAGAATATCAAAAAGGGTATGACTGCCGGTGCTTTTGCCTACATTGACAAAAGCGAGGCAAAAGTTGCTCTTGCTCCAGTTGTAGAAAAACTTTTGAAAAAATCCTCTGAACATCGGGCAAAGACTAGGATTCTCGTGGTGGATGATTCTAGTTCCGTGCGCCTCATGCTCCAGGACGGACTGTTACTGGAGGGATATGAT
>CAITZN010000560.1 GCA_903896915.1 uncultured bacterium | reverse complement strand
AGAAGATCCAGGCTCCTGATTATATTTTTTTTCTCCTTACTGAACCGGTGCTGGCTGGTATGGACTTCGCTGCCGGGGATGAACGGCCCGATGGGTAGTTGGAAAAAGGAATGCAGGGTTACCCCGCCGGCATTGATAGCCGCAACCCCGGTAGGGGCGGTGACTACCAACCGTTTATGGGTCTGCATCTTGATGGCATGGAGAAAGGTGGTCTTGCCAGTGCCAGCTTTGCCTGTGAGAAAGATCGTGCCATTGGTGTGCTCGACAAAGTCTTCCGCCAGTTGCAGTTCGGGATTAAGGACACTCATGGTGTTGATGCTAGAAAAAGAAATGTTCTTCTGTTACGGATGTTTTGTATATGGTGGTACAAAGCTGATTCGGTTTTTTCAGTTGATTGCATTCAAGTCAGTTTTTTGCGGAGGGATTTGGTTTGGCCATGCTTGATCTTTGTCTCTATCCGCCGTTTGCGGGCGGCCAAGCTCGGATGCGTGGGCCTTCGTTTTTTTTTGATCTTCCCAGCATCTCGGATCATTGCAGCCAGGCGTTCATAGGCTTTTTCACGATTTTTCTCTAAACTCCTGAACTCCTGAGCCTTGATGACAATGATGCCGCCGTCGGTGAGACGCTGGTCGTGCATGGCCAGGAGTCTGGTTTTGTAATGCTCCGGGAGGGAAGATTTGTGGATATCAAAACGCAGGTGCACTGCATTGGAAACCTTATTGACATTCTGACCTCCTGATCCTTGGGCACGGATCGAGGTGGTTTCAATCTCTGAAACGTTCAGGGTCAGGGTCTTGGTGATCTGGATTTCTTGCATGCTCTTTCTCCTCATCTCCCTCGCCCGTACCCCGGACCACTGGGATAAACGCTATCAGTTAGCGCTTTAAGTCCCTTATTGTTTCTTTCGTTTGGCGATTTTTTTGGAATACTGCTTTTTATAGAGCCGACGAGCCTCGGCCAGCCGTTTCTCACTTCTCTCTATCAGATGTTCCTGGGCTGAACGTTTTTGACCACTCGATTCTGGCGTCCGTTGCACATAGGTGCCATCGGGTTGCATATCCCAGGCACTGCGCCGGTCTGCCAACTGCAGATTGATTATTTCTCGCAGTTGGGCTTGCAGAACCGGTGATTCAATGGGAGCGATCACCTCCACCCTGCGTTCCAGGTTGCGTTTCATGATGTCTGCGGAACCTATGTAATATTGTTCCTGATCATTGTTTTTAAAATAAAAAATTCTCGAATGTTCAAGGAAGCGACCGACCAGGGAGACAACTTTGATATTCTCGGAAAGCCCTGGTATGCCGGGGCGAAGCAAACAGCTGTCCCTGATGATGAGGTCCACCTTGACCCCGGCCTGTGAGGCCTTATACAGGGCGGCAATAACATCTTGATCGGTCAGGGCGTTGGATTTTAGTTGAATCAAACCAGGGTTGTCTTTGTTGTGCTGCTCCATTTCCCGTTTGATGTTTTCCAGCAGAGTTTTTTTCAGAATCTTCGGGGACGGCAATAATTTTTTGTATTGCCGAGCCGGGGCATAGCCGAGAGTGAGAAAATTGAAGAATTCCGTCAAATCGTTGCCGATGTCACAGTCACAGGTTAGCAGACCAAGATCGCTGTATGCCCTCGCTGTTCCGGCGTGATAGTTTCCGGTGCCGATATGGGCGTATCTTTTCAGGCCGTTATAATCGCGCCTGACCACAAAAATCACTTTGGAATGGGTCTTTAGCCCGACAACACCATAGGTGACATGAATTCCCGCCTGTTCGAGGTGGGTTGCCCAGTGGATGTTAGCCGATTCGTCGAACCGGGCCATCAGTTCCACCACCACCGCAACCTGCTTACCGTTGCGAGCGGCATCGAGAAGATATTGAATAATCTGGGAGTTAGCGGAAGTTCGATAGAGCGTCATCTTGATCCCGCGAACCTTGGGATCGGTCGCCGCCTCGCGCAGAAAGCGCTCGACCGATGTTGAAAACGATTCATAGGGGT
>CAITZN010000559.1 GCA_903896915.1 uncultured bacterium | reverse complement strand
TTTGATGAAAACTCTTCCCTGACGACCATGCCGTGCCATTATTTCGCCTGGCTGAGGAAGGAGGGGAGGGCACCTCGTTCGTTGGTTGATGAAATCGGGTTTGCAGCGGACGACTTTCTTTGATTTTTAAGTAGCAGAACAGTTGTTCATAAGCCTTCTGGACCTTATGAAATTTTTCGTTGCTCTCCGTACCCGATTGAAGATTGCCTCCGATTAAAGCATCCGGGTGTGTTTCCATTGCTCTTTTACGATAAGCGCCTTTCAAACCGCTGAGTTGCAGGTAATCCAGGAATTCCCAGGAGATCTTCAGATGAGCCCCAAAAAGAATTTCACAAGATCTGAAAAGTTGCTGTTCCTCTGCGATAAAATCCATACGTCCTTCACCTGCTGTTCAAATAAATCATAAAATGCTCATAATATTTACTTGGGCCACGGTTGATTAGTCATTGATAATCATAAAAACTTGTCATTATTCAGCACGACCGGCTTTCGGCATCCATAAACAGACCTAGTGTCCTGTCGTGACAAATCAAGACAGGTGACTCCCGACATGATTTTTGAAAATTTCATCAAAAACCATGTCGAAAATTTTTTATGAAAAAAGACGATTAGTTATGCTGAATAGTTACATCTTAACGTCCATTCATGCCAAGACGAATTCCTGGTAGAATAACCAAAAACCTGAACAGCAAGCTATTAAACCTTGAATTGCTTCACTAATTGCTCCAGCTTAACAGCCAGTTCAGCCAAAGATTGTGCACTCAGTTGCACTTGCCCGCTACCTTCGCCTACTTGGGACGCTTGCTGGTTGATGCTTGCGATATCCTTAGTGATGTCAGCTATCACCACCGTGCTTTGAGCCACGTTTTCATTGACCTCAGCGATGCCCTGTGAGGCCTGATTTATGTTGCCGGCGATCTCGTCGGTGGCCGCTGACTGCTCTTCCACGGCACTGGCTATACCGTTGATGACGTTATTGATCTCGGTAATAACCTCGGAGATTTTTTCTATATCCGCAACTGTTGTTGAGGTCGTGGTCTGCATCTCACTGATCTGATTTTTGATATCTACGGTGGCTGCTGCTGTCTGACGGGCCAGTTCTTTGATCTCATTGGCGACAACGGCAAAACCCTTGCCCGCTTCACCAGCTCTAGCCGCTTCAATTGTAGCATTCAACGCTAACAAATTGGTTTGCTCTGAAATTTCGGTGATGGTTTCGGTCACTCGGCCAATTTTACGGGCAGATTCGCCGAGAATCACCATTTTCTCTGAGGCAACACGCGACTGCCGAACCGCACCTTCAGTGATGGCCCGAGCCTTCTCAGCATTCTGAGCGATTTCGCCCACTGTTGCAGTCATCTCCTCGGCCGAGGAGGCTACCATGTTGACGTTGCTGGTCGACTGCTCCATAGCGGCAGACACCGACTGAATATTAGTGCTCATTTCCTCGGTAGCAGCGGCTACCGTGGCGGCTCTGTCGGAGGTGTCTTTGGCATTGACGGAGAGCTGTTTGGAGACGGCGGCCAGATCATTGGAAGAGGCGGTCAGGCTGTTGATGCCGCCGATAATGTCCCGGATCATGATTCCCAGTTGCCCCACCATCGAATTGAGCGACGTGGCCATCACGCCGACCTCATCTTTCTGATTAATGTCGAGCTTGGCGGTAAAATCACCCTTGGCCATGGTTTCGGCCAGGGCGACGGCCTTGCTCACCGGGCCGGTGATCGAGCGAATAATGAAGAATGCGAGGATCACACTTAGAGCCAAGGCGACAACCAGCAAGGTGGTTATAAAGATGGTCGCCGCATCGGCTGCATCAGCAGCATCCTTGCCAGCTTTTTTAGCCAAATCGTTCTGAAAGGTGATCAATTCCTCAATCGTATTGAAGTAGGTGTTCTGGATCTGCCTGAAATCGCCCAGCAGCAGCATCCTGGCCCTAAGGGTTTGCTCCTCTTTGATAAACCCCAATAGAGCTTCCAAGTGGCGGCCGTAGACCGGACGGATATCGTTGGCTAGTTTGTTCAGGATCGCCACGCCCTTGTCGCTTTTAATGGTTCCTTTCATTTGCTCCAATAGGCCACCGGCAGTTTTGCGAGCCTCGGCGATCCGCAGAACCTCTTTTGCCTGGTTCTCCTTATTGTCGTCGATAATCATATTTCGAGTGGCCCGGGCAACGATATTGATCTGGTCAATGATTGTATTGGCCTGCTCGACCTTGACCATGCGGTCTTCGGCAAGCATTTTGATCTCTTTATGCAACGATTTAATGCTTTTGATCCCGTAGCCCCCCACAACCAGCATAAGGAGGAGGAGGATGCCAAAACCGAGGCTCAACCGTGTTCCAATCTTCAAATTATTCAACATAATCGCACTCCATTGGGTCAATGTTCTGGTTTCGGCAGATGATGTACCCTTGACACCACAAACCATATATCTGATTTAGAGAATTGTATCGGCGATGCAATTTCCCCATTAATGTTAACTAGTTCTGAGCCTTTTGCAAAATGAACGCATGCACGCTGTGTCATTTCGACCAACGAGAGACATCTCAGGATTCAAAGGGCGATATTTCTCGCTATCACTCAAAATGACGGGAAGAAATGTTTCGTTTTTTGTAACTATTCAGAACGATAGGCTTTCGGCAATCCTGTCATGAATTTCGGCCATTTGCCCTGAATGAGAC
>CAITZN010000558.1 GCA_903896915.1 uncultured bacterium | reverse complement strand
TTCAAGGAGATCAGCTAAAAAGCCTCAATTTTCTTAACCAACAGGCCCCTGAAATCCGCAACCGGTACCCCAGCAGACAGCCACAATAACCCCTCCAAAACAAAACGGACTTTCAAGAACGGCTACCTGAATTCACGGTACATTTCCTCACCGTACCCTCAGGTTATATTAATAATTTTGCCGTTTCCCGTAAGTTGGAACGTACCAGGCCATACCTAACATCCCAGCTCCGCTCCATGACCCACTCTTGCTCCTTGCGCAATCTTTCAGGTGTCATTATATTATGGCGAACTTTCACAATTACCAAGAAAAATAACAAGTCACATCAGCAAGATAAACAAGACGGCCTGCGACCATACTCCGCTGGCGACCTGCTGCCCTGGAAAATTCCGGCGCAGTATTTCATTTTTTCTCCTCTAAACCCAAAGGACGACATCCTGTCATGCTGAAAAAAATCATCTTCTGCTCTTTCCTGCTTTTGCCGCTCTCTACCCATGCCCAAGAACTGAAAAAAAACAATACCTCTGGCGATCTCAACTGGTCGGTACAAGCGACCTGGACCATTCCCGTCAAGCCCCTTGATATCGCCCAATCGCTGGACAATAAAAAAGTCTTCATCCTCGGCGCCGATTCCAAGGTGTATATTTTCACTCCAGATGGCAAGAAGATGGGAGAACTGCCGGTTGATGCGAATACTACCGCGATCGATATCGCCCCCAGGGGCGAGATGCTCTACCTGATCAACGGCAAGAGCAACAGCTACACCGCGATCGATATCAGTTTCAACCAGAAGATCGATATCACCGGTGCTCCGATGCAGGGCAAGGCCGATGCGCCGGTGACCATGGTCGTGTTCTCCGATTTCGAGTGCCCATGGTGCAGCAAACTCAAACCAGTGCTTGATCAATTATTGGCCCACAATAAGGACAAGCTACGCATCGTCTTCAAACATATGCCGCTGCAGATGCATCCGCAAGCCGAACCGGCAGCCTTGGCGGCCATTGCTGCCCAGAAACAGGGGAAATTCTGGGAGATGCATGATGCCCTCTTCGAGGTCACCAACTGGACGCCAAATATGATCGACGAGACCGCCCTGAAAGTCGGCCTCAATATGGAGAAATTCAGGGCTGACCTGGCCAGCCAGGAGATACAGATGCAACTCGGCAAGGACAAAACTGACGCACAGCTTGCTGATGTAACCTCAACCCCGTCCCTGTTCATCAACGGACGACCGGTGCGGGAGCGATCCCTGCAGGCTCTCCAGGCAATGGTTGCCGAGGCCTTGGCTGCTGGCGGGGCCAAGTGAGTTGAAGCCATCCCCTGCTCTTAACTCCGAGATCTCACGAGAACTCGACTTCGCCGATAATGAGATCGCCCAGCAGTTGTTTGGAGATCTCAACCGCAACCTGCACACCATCGAACAGGCCACCGGCGTTACGATCAACGCCCGCGGCAACAGCCTCCAAATCAAGGGCCGGGTCCATGCGGTGGACCTGGCCTTTACCACCCTGCAGCAGATGTATGGGCTGCTGCTTAAGGGATATCCTGTGTTCAGCCAGGACATCGCCTTTGGGGTCAAAATTCTGGAATCCTCACCCCAGGCCCGCTTGGAAGAAATTTTTCTCGACAAGGTCTGCATCACCGCCCGTAAACGGGTGATTTCACCAAAATCGGTCAATCAAAAACTCTATATTGAGGCGATCCGCGAAAACGACATCGTCTTCGGCATCGGCCCGGCTGGCACCGGCAAGACCTACCTGGCCGTGGCCATGGCAGTTTCCGCCCTGGCACATGAACAGGTCGCCAAGATCATCCTCACCCGACCAGCGGTCGAAGCCGGAGAAAAACTCGGTTTCCTCCCGGGTGACATGGCCCAGAAGGTAGACCCCTATCTGCGGCCGCTCACCGATGCCATGAATGAAATGCTAGGTCAGGAAAAGACGCTGGAGCTGACCGAACGCGGGGTTATTGAAGTTGCACCGCTTGCCTTCATGCGCGGCCGAACCCTCAACAATGCCTTCATTATCTTGGACGAAGCCCAGAACACCACCAGGGAACAGATGAAGATGTTCCTCACCCGCATCGGCTTCGACTCCCGGGCAGTGATCACCGGCGACGTCACTCAAATCGATCTGCCGGGGAGCCAAAAGTCGGGGCTTATTGAGGCAGAACGAATCCTGACCGGGATCAAGGGGATAACCTTCCGCCAGTTCTCCAAGGCCGACGTGGTCCGCCATCCGCTGGTCCAGGAAATCATTCATGCCTATGAGCTACAGGATGCGGCCAGACATACCTCACGAAAAATCAGCGAGAACGAGGCCTGAACCATGGCCGTTCACCTCAGTTTAACCGCCAAGATCGCCACCTATCCGCTTAACCGCAAACTCTTACAGATCCGCTGCGATCAATTGCTGCACCTGCTCCATCTGGAGAAGGCTGAAGTCAGTGTCGTTTTGATGAGCGATGCAGAAATGGCAGGGTACAACGAACAGTATCGCAAGAAACAAGGACCGACCAATGTCCTCTCCTTTCCAGCTGAACAGGCTGATGACGGTTTTGTGATTCCGGAGGCGGAACTGGGCGACATTCTCATCTCCGTCGACACCGCCCGGCGCGAGGCCGAAGGACACCAGCATACCCTGCACCACCGCCTGACGGAGCTGATCATTCACGGCCTGCTCCACCTGACCGGTTATGACCATGAACGCTCGGAGGAGGAAGCCGTGCGGATGTGGGATTTTGAAAAAGAATTGTTCCAGCGTCTACAGACATCAAGGAGTGCCACCATGCCCTTTCTCGCTATTAATGTTGACCATGTCGCCACTGTCAGGCAGGCCCGAGGCGGTATTGAACCCGATCCGGTGCTGGCTGCCTCCCTCTGCGAGCTGGCCGGAGCCGATGGCATCGTCGCCCATCTCCGCGAAGACCGGCGGCACATTCAGGATCGGGATGTGCGGATTCTGCGGCAGACGGTCAAGACCAAACTCAACCTGGAAATGGCCATTACTCCTGAGATCATCGATTTTGCTCTGGAAATTGTCCCGGACATGGTGACCCTGGTTCCGGAGAAGCGCAAGGAGCTGACTACCGAGGGTGGGCTTGACGTGCTGGGCAATGAGAAGAAGGTGAGAAAGGCGATTGAAAAGATGCGAAAAGCAGGAATTCCGGTTTCGATCTTCATCGATCCCGATGCCGCTCAGATCCAGGCGGCGCTGGATGCTGGCGCCACCTTTGTCGAGCTGCACACCGGCCGCTATTGTGATGCCGACTCTGCAGAAGACATGAAACAGCAGTTCCGCCTGATCGAGCAGTCAGCAGAACTTGCCTTTGAAACAGGCCTGCGGGTCAACGCCGGCCATGGTTTGGATTACCGCAACGCCGGCCCGATCGCCGCACTGCCTTTCATTGAGGAACTGAGCATTGGCCATGCCATCATCAGCCGGGCAGTTCTGGTCGGCCTTGATCAAGCGGTACGGGAGATGGCAGCAATCGTCAAGTTCGTATAGCTTCACACCCCACCCAGAAGGTTCACATTTCCTTGCTGAGTCCAGTGATATGCTCGTTGGCTCCGAGGACAATGAGAATATCACTGGCCATGATCCGGGTTTCCGATTTAGGATTGAACAGCATTTTGCCATCCTGCCGTTTAATCGCCACGACAATGACATCGTATTTTTTTCTGATCTCCGATTCGATCAGGTTCTTGCCATTGAGATGGGAATCGGGGCCGACCTGTAATTCTTCCATAATCAGATCAAGCTCACCGGCTCGCATGGTCAGATCCAGAAAGTCGGAAACGGTTGGCCGAACAATCAGATGAGCCATACGCCGAGCGCCGATCGAGTAGGGAGAAATAACTCTGGAGGCCCCAGCCCTTTTGAGCTTGGTCTGTACCCCGCGAGCACCGCTTGACCGGGTCATGATATACAGTTGGCTATTCAGCCCCCTTGCCGTCAGGGTGATGTAGAGATTATCCGCATCGGAGGCGACCACGGAAACCAGCCCTTTGGCTCTGTCAATACCGGCATTGAGCAGCACATCGTCATCGGCGGCTTCCCCTTGCAACACCATGTATTGCAGATCCTCAATCACTTTTACTTCCTCAGCCTCCTTTTCGATAACAACAAAAGGGCGTTGGTGTTCCTGCAGAATTTTGCAGATTTCTTTACCGATCCGGCCAAATCCGCAGACAATGTAATGATCTTGCAACCGGCTGATCTGTCGATTCATTTTTCTCCTCTTGAATAAACCACGCAGTTCACCTTCAATCATGGTTTCAGTGACTTTGCTGAAGGTGTACATGACAAAGCTGACGCTCGTGATCACCAGAAACACAGTGAAGATCCTGCCCGAGGGGTGGACGGGCACAAAGTCGCCATACCCCACAGTGAACACGGTAATGATGGTCAGGTACATCCCCATCCAAAAGCTCATGTCCTCCGTGAGCATGTACCCGAAGGTTCCCACGAGAAGCAGCGTTATAAAAATAAGCGCTACAAGTAATATTTTCCGCATTTTACCCTATAAACAGCATGAAATAGACCCTAAGAACGACTGAGTCAGCATAGCACATTGCAGAGGATGAGCGCCACTGTTAACCTGCTGTAACTTCAATGGCTTTGCCACACTTGCTGTTTGACAAAGCAAAAAGAGAAGTGTATAAAAGTTACCAACCTCAATCTGCCCGGATGGCGGAACTGGTAGACGCAAGGGACTTAAAATCCCTCGGCCTTTGGCTGTACGAGTTCGATTCTCGTTCCGGGTACCATAAAATTACGGCCACTTAGCTGATACATGCTGAGCGGCCGTTTTTTTTTGTAACTTTCATAAATTTACGTTGGCCCAATGATGTTCAAGTTGATCACAATGATGTCATTTTTGACAACACTTCCTATTGCAGCACATGGATATCAGGCTAGCCAGGTAGCTGGTCAAGCGATAAACGCTGCTGTTAGATCACATCCTGCCACTACTCAACCAAACGAAACAAAGCAACAAGCAGCGCCCCTTAGCCATGTTGAATGGCTCAAAGGTTCTGTGGCTTTTCAAGAAGTATCCG
>CAITZN010000557.1 GCA_903896915.1 uncultured bacterium | reverse complement strand
GGATGGTTTAGTGACGTATACTGCAACGCATTTCAATAAGGAAGAGAACTATTTTACCAAATTTAATTATCCTGATGCCGATAACCATAAAAAAGAACACGCTGCTTTTGTTAAAAAAGTCACTGACTTTAAGAAAGAATTTGAAACGGGTAAAGTGACATTGACAATCGAAGTTATGAATTTTCTGAGCGATTGGTTATTTAAACATATCAAGATTACCGACAAGAAATACAGCAAATTTTTTAATGAGAAGGGATTGAAATAATTTTGCTGCCACTTGCTTACGATTAGAAAAGTACCTCGCGGAAACTGAGTAATTGAAGGAAGCAAAGAACGAATAATTTATTTCTATCACGCACGCGGTGACTTTCGTGAGGCCCGAAGATTCAATTCTTCCGGCCTCTTTCTTTTGTAAAAACAATAACGATCCTGACGCCACTAATTGCAAGTCTAGATGTCAAAACGCGAACGCAAAGGAGGGTTCGAAGGATATTAATAAGCTCAACGGGCGCCAAAAAACCTAAATGAAACTCAGCCAGAGAGATTGCTTCCGGTGTTATCACAAGCAATCTCCTGGAACGAAGAATGGAATAGATAACCATCTCAAACGAACACACGGATTTTCTCTCTGCCGGGTTGAAATTGCCGCGGCCTTCGGCATCGCAACGACGTTACGGGAGTGTCTTTCCTCGCAGGTACGTTGTTGCCACTACCGACAGGAGCCGTACTATCGGTAGTGGGATGGCTCCACTCCAAATTTTGCTGAGTATTATTCATACCTGCTGATAAAACTGATCGCTATATCTTTGCATGAACGTGTGATATAATTGTCTTACTGAATTAATTGACAAACGACATCCTGCTGACGCCCCCTCCCGTGAAACGATTCTTGTAGAGGAGTGCCCCACCACCTCACATCTCGTATAGGTATGAAGCTTTCGTTTCCATTTTCTCGCTGCTCTACGAATTAAGTCAGTTATTTGTTCTTTCACGCCCACTTCTCGTTTCCAAAACGCAAGGAGCCAAAAATCGCCATGGCCAAACCTGAAAAATCAAACAAGAAACGGGGGGCGCGCTTGCCCCTTGCTGAGCCAGACGATTCATTAATAAGTAACGGCCAAGAGGTTTCCGAGGCAGAAGCTGACGTGTCCGCGTCCGCAGCAGTACGCTCCTCCGACTTCCCCATCGTTGGCATTGGCGCATCAGCCGGAGGACTAGCCGCCTTTGAAGCCTTTTTTTCCGGTATACCTGCAGATGTTGATCCTGGCATGGCCTTTGTGCTGGTGCAGCACCTTGCGCCAGACCACAAGAGTATCCTTGTTGAACTGATCCGACGCTACACCCGGATGCAGGTCTTCGAGGTCGAGGATGGGATACGGGTGCTGCCGAGTTGCGTCTACATCATCCCGCCTAACCGCGACATGGCATTCTTCAACGGCACGCTTCAGCTGCTCGAACCACTTGAGCCTCGAGGCCATCGACTCCCCATTGACTTTTTCTTCCGGTCACTTGCCCAAGATCAGCACGAACGGGCCGTCGGTATCATTCTTTCAGGCACGGGTAGTGACGGTTCTCGTGGCCTGAAGGCAATTAAGGATGAGGGTGGCCTGGTCATGGTGCAAAATCCAGAATCCACAGAGTACGATGGCATGCCACGCAGTGCCATCGCTTCCGTCCCTGTTGACTTTGTGTTGCCGCCCGCTGAGATGTTCGCACAGCTCAACACCTACCTTGCACATGCTTTCAGTCGCCCCACCGTCAGTCTGTTTCAATCCCAGCAACACAACATCTTGAAGAAGGTTTTTATCCTTATTCGGGCCCAGACCGGCCACGACTTCTCCCAGTACAAGACGAACACCACCTATCGCCGCATTCATCGCCGGATGGCCATCCACCAACTCGACACACTGGATGAGTACATCAAGCATCTGCAACAGTCCCCCCAAGAGGTCGAAGCATTATTTCGTGATCTGCTGATCGGCGTGACCAGTTTCTTCCGCGACCCGGAAGCCTTCAAGGTTCTCGCGGAGCAGATCATCCCCAATCTCTTTGCAGGCAAGCCAGCAGGGAGTACGATTCGAGTCTGGTCGACAGGTTGTTCTACAGGCGAGGAAGCCTATTCGCTCGCCATTCTCCTGATAGAACATATAGAAACGTTGAAAAAAAACTATGCGGTTCAGGTG
>CAITZN010000556.1 GCA_903896915.1 uncultured bacterium | reverse complement strand
GTCACGACCTGTTCCACCGGGTCCTTGCCATAACCGATCCAGGTGTCGCATTCAACTCCGGCGGCCTTTGCTTTTCTGTTGGCATGGGCAAGGCTTGCGACGGCTATTTCATCAGCGCTCGGTGACTCGACGCTGGTCATCAAATCCAATTTAACTCCAAAATGCTTGGCCAGTGCGATAGCGATCTCCTCCGGAGCGTGACTGAAGGCACTGCCGTCGGTGGCCAGCATAATACGTTGTCGACGCAGTCCGCCGGGCAATACGCCGAGTTTGCACTCTTCAAAAATGCGCACCTTGCACGTCCTGCAGATGTCCGGATTCAGTTTCCAATAAAGGGCGCTAGTGACATGGGTCATCACCGGAAAAAAAGCGTCTTCTCCAAAATCTTTGAGGTAGTCGCCCTGACGCAGGAATTCATAAATAGACTCCTTCAAGCGATAGAAATACACCCCCCCTCCCTGGCGGCGACGGCGTCGCGCCTCCAACGCCAAGACCTCTGCCCCCGCAATATCGATATAATTGAAACTAGCGGCAGCAATCAGTACGGATTTGCACTGAGGATTTTCGGTGTCGATTTGGCGCAGAGCCTGCTGCACATGACTGGCCGAACCGAAAAAGACTGGGCCGTTGATCCTCACAATTTTCAATTGCGGACATTCGGGTTCACTATGAACGAGCACAAAATGATAGGCACCCGCTTCATTGGCCGGCACCATCGGCATGATTTCCGGTTTTGAGGCACGGTACAGGTAGACCACCAGCGACAGAAACACGCCGCTAAAGATGCCGGCTTCAATATTGACTAGGGTTCCGCCGAAGGTGCAAAGCAAAATAACGGCCTCAGCTTTGCTGGTCTGCCAGATGTGGCGGATCTGGCGAAAATCGATGAGTCCCCAGGCCACTAAAAACAGAATTCCGGCCATGGCGGCATTCGGCAGATAGGCGGCCAAATGCCCGACCAACAGCAGTAGCAACAGCAATAGGATTGAGGCGAAAACCGAAGCCAGTGGGGTTTTGGCTCCTGCCTCGAAATTCACTCCGCTGCGATTAAAGGAGCCGGACGAGGCATAACCGGAGAAAAAACTGCCGATAATGTTGGCCAGCCCTTGGCCGATGAACTCCTGGTTGCCGTCAATGGATTGCTCGGAGCGCACGGAGATGGCCCGGGCGATGGCCACAGCCTCGGTCAGTCCCAGCATAGTGATGACCAGGGCCGGTCCAAAAGCGAGCCGTAGGGTTGCAAGTGACAGGTCGGGGTACGATAGTGGCGGCAAATGAGCAGGCAAGGCGCCCACTGTGCGGATCCCGGTAGCGGTCGCGCCTAGCCAGAAATTCAGCAGGCTCGCTGCCACACTGCCGACAACCATAGCGGCGACCATAAAAGGGATTCGGGGGCAACAGCGCTTGATCACGATACCCGTGGCCAGGGTCACCAGGCTGATGCAGAGCACCGGCCAATGGATATTGCCGATTTGCAGGAACAACTGGTGGAAAATTTCATACAAAGACGCTCCGCGCACGATCTCGATGCCGAAAAAATTGCGGATTTGGCTGGCCGCAATGAGCAGAGCGGCACCCGCGGTGAAGCCGATGACCACGCTGTGCGAGATGAAGTTGACCAAAGCGCCCATTCGCGCCAGCCCAAGGGCCGTCTGGAACACCCCGGCCAGAAAGGTCAGGGTCAACACCATGCTGATATACTGGGCCGAACCCGGTTCATAATACGGTGACAACACGGCAAAAAGCGCCACGGATATCGCCGTTGTCGGCCCGGAAACCAAGTGCCAACTGGAACCGAACAAGGCAGCGATCACGGTCGGCACCATGGCCGCATACAAACCATATTCCGGCGGCAATCCGGCAATGGTCGCAAAAGCCACGCCCTGCGGCAATACCACCAGCGCACCGGTAGCCCCGGCCAATAGATCGTCACGCAGAGTGTGTCGATTGACTATCGGCCACCAGCGCAGGAATGGAAAGATGGAGTGCAGGGGGCGGACTGGGATTTTCATCGTGGCATAGCCCTGTTCTAGAATAATGCCTTTCAGTCTGGCATGGGGAGGGGGGCATCTCAAGCGACGGTCAGGAAATCCTCACCGATTCAGGGTGAAAGTGGCGGTCACAATTCAGCACAATGGATGCTTTAAACTTTCACCTTGCTGTAGCTTGTCAGGTGGTCTGTCCTTACCAGCAAACGCCCGAGATTCTACCGACACTCCTTATTGCCTACAAAACCTCGATACTCCAGTCAAGACTTTCGTGTTTTCTAAACACCATAAAACAAAGACTTCATTTAAAATGAAGTATTGTCCGAGAAGAGTTCAACTACCAGTTTTCTCAGCCTGGTGTTCTTTTTTTTGGGTGACCAAGAGTGATTGAGGGCATTTTCAGGAAAAGGATAATTCGGTTCTTTCTGCAGATTAATTTATTCAGCGACTATCTTGTAGTCTCGAAAAATTAGAAAATATAATGTCGCAAAACAACTTTGCGCTGGTTTTCATAATAAATGAGCAGGCAGAATGTACCTGCATTCCGCCTGCTCGATTTTAGTTTTCACATACTCCTACGGGTAAATAGCATACTTCGGGAAGCACGCTAAAAAAAATTCGTTTCGCTCCCTATCACCCCATATGCTTCTTGGTATCAACCAACTGATCGACCACGCTAGGATCGGCCAAAGTTGAGGTGTCACCGAAATCGTTGAAATCATTGGCAGCGATCTTGCGCAGGATCCGGCGCATGATTTTTCCGGAACGTGTTTTCGGCAGTCCCGGTGCCCATTGAATCACCTCTGGGGTGGCGATAGGCCCGATTTCAGTGCGGACATGCTTGCGCAGTTCCGCCCGCAGTTCCTCACTTTCCTCAGCCCACGACATCAGGGTGACGTAGGCAAAAATTGCCTGTCCCTTGATCGGGTGCGGCATGCCGACCGCTGCAGCCTCGGCTACCGCCTCATGGGAAACCAGGGCGGATTCAATCTCGGCGGTCCCCAGACGATGCCCGGAAACGTTGATAACATCGTCAAGTCGGCCCATGAGCCAGAAATAACCGTCTTCATCTTTACGGGCGCCGTCTTCTGGGTCATAGGTGTTGGCATACCGGCTGAAATAGGCTTTTTTGTACCGTTCAGGATTGCCAAAAACGCCTCGCAGCATACCTGGCCAGGGTTTGCGGATGACCAGATGGCCGCCTTCGTTGGGACCGGCTTCTTTGCCTTCTTCATTGTAAATTGCCGCATCGATGCCTGGCAGCGGCAGGGTGGCGGAACCAGGCTTGAGTGGTGTCACATAGGGCAAGGCCGAAATCATGATACCGCCGGTCTCGGTCTGCCACCAGGTATCGACAATCGGTAGTTTCTCCTTGCCAATATTGATGTAGTACCACATCCAGGCTTCAGGGTTGATCGGCTCGCCCACGGTGCCGAGAATGCGCAGACTGGAAAGGTCATGACGCTGAGTTGGCTCAACGCCTTCCCGCATCAAGGCGCGGATGGCAGTCGGTGCGGTATAGAAGATGTTGACCTTGAACTTATCGACAATCTTCCAAAAACGGTCCGGTGCCGGATAGTTGGGCACCCCTTCGAACATGAGCGCAGTAGCACCCAGCCCCAGCGGACCGTAGAGGATATAGCTGTGACCAGTTATCCAGCCGAGATCGGCGGTGCACCAGTAGACATCGTCATCCTTCAGGTCGAAAACCCATTGGGCGGTGTGCATGGCATAGGTCAGATAACCGCCTGTAGTATGGACCACGCCTTTGGGCTTGCCGGTGGAGCCTGAGGTATAGAGAATGAACAGCATGTCCTCGGCATCCATGGACTCGGGCTCGCAGAACGAGGAGATTCCATTGGCATGGATTTCTCGGTGCCACCAGCAGTCCCGCCCCTCTTTCATCTCGATCTCGTTACCGGCCCGTCGCACCACCACGCAGGTTTCCACACTGGGGCAGGTTTCCATGGCCACATCAGCATTGGGTTTGAGCGGAATAGCCTTGCCACCACGCAGGACGGCATCGGCGGTAATCAGAACCTTGGCATGACAATCCTCAATCCGGCTCTGAAGAGCGATCGCCGAAAAACCACCAAACACCACCGAATGAACCGCACCAAGCCGGGCGCAGGCGAGGAGCGAGATCGCCAACTCAGGCACCATCGGCAGATAGATGGCCACCCGGTCACCTTTTTTCACACCCTTCTTTTTCAAGACATTGGCAAACCGGCAGACCTCGTCATGCAATGTCTGATAGGTATAGATCCGAACGTCTTCCTCGGGTTCTCCCTGCCAGATGATGGCAGCCTTGTTGCGCCTACCATCGGTCAGGTGTCTGTCCAGGCAGTTAACAGAAATATTGAG
>CAITZN010000555.1 GCA_903896915.1 uncultured bacterium | reverse complement strand
TCAATGAACAGGACGTCGCCAGCCTGCAGGCTGGTGAGAATAGCTGCCAGATCACCAGCCCGCTCAATCACCGGCCCGGAGGTGACCTTAATGCCGGCACCCATTTCGTTGGCGATGATATAGGCAAGGGTGGTCTTGCCCAAACCGGGAAAGCCGTGAAAAAGAACGTGATCCAGTGGTTCGCCGCGTTGCAGGGCTGCCTGGATAAAAACCCGCAGGCTTTGCTTCACCTGCTCCTGACCGATATATTCACCCAACCAGCGAGGTCGAATTTCGATCCCAGGCTGGAGATCCTCCTGTTGCGTCTTTCCAGTCACCAGACGTTTGCCTGTCAAATTTTCCTCGTGCTTCATCTCGCCATAGTCCCCTGATGCCGCATCTTAAACAGCATACACTCCTTCTATTTCCCCGCCAGAGACTGGAGCGCTAAACGGATCAGCTCTTCCACCTTGGGGAGACCCGTTGCTTCGGGAAATTGCTGCTGAACCACCCGCAGCGCCTGCCAGGCCGTATACTGGGGATATCCGAGATTGACCAGAGCGGATACGGCATCAGCGACAAGATGACTATCGCCAGGGACAACAGCAAGGCCGACGCTGTCTTCAGCCACGACCACACCACCAAAGCCACCGACCTTTTCCGCCAACTCCATACAGAGCCGCTGCGCCGTTTTTTTGCCCACCCCGGGCAAGGCTGTCAGCCTGGGAAGATCTTTCACCGTGATGGCCCGGCACAACTCCTCCACCCCAATCCCCGAAAGAATAGTCAGTGCCAGTTTCGGCCCGATACCGGAAACGGTTACCAGCAGCAGAAACAACTCCTTTTCTTCCCGCTCATTGAAGCCATAGAGGGAAATCGCGTCCTCGCGGACAACGGTCTGCACAAACAAAAAAGAAGAACCGCCTAAGTCCGACAGGGCGTCATAGGTCCGCACCGATATAAACAATTCATAACCGACACCATTGACATCCAAAATAACAGAGACGGGCGTTTTGGCAAAGACAAGGCCGTTGAGGGTTGCGATCATCGGTAATCGGATTTCCGAGACGAACTTACTAAGGAGGCAGGATGCATACAGGTAAAAATCATGGGCGCATCCCCCGGTGAAAGGCGGTATGGTGCGCATGGCAGATGGCAACGGCCAAAGCGTCAGCAGCATCCTGCGAAGGGATGGAGTCGAGCTCGAGCAAGGCGCGCACCATGTGCTGCACCTGTCCTTTCTCAGCCTGCCCGTACCCAGCTACCGCCTGCTTGACCTTGCGGGCGGTATAATCGAAGACATCCAGATTGTTGTGCAAGGCGGCAACCACGGCCGCACCCCGAGCATGACCGAGTTTGAGGGCTGAACGCGGGTTACGGTCGACGAACATATCCTCGACCGCGGCGGCCTCAGGATTATGGATGGTGATCACCTCACACAGGTCCCGAAAAATGGTCAACAATCTCCTGGAAAAATCGGGCTCACCGGCTGTGCGAATCGTGCCGCAGGCGACAAAACCGATCTCATGGCCATTGGTCGAGATCACCCCGTAGCCGGTAATCCTTGACCCTGGATCAATGCCAAGAATTCGCATCCAACAGGCCGTGTGCATCCATCAGGAAAGCAGGTCCATAAGATCGTCGGCAAAATCGAAGTTGGCATGCACCTTCTGGACATCGTCGTGGTCTTCAAGATTTTCGAGCAGCCGCAGCAGGGAGCGGGCCATTTTTTCCTCAGTCACATCAATGCTGTTTTTCGGCACCATCGACAGGGTAGCCTCATTGAACTTGACGTTGCCCTTCTCCAAACGTTCGACCACATCATTGAAAGACTCAGGGGCGGTCACAATCTGGTAGGAATCTTCTTCCTCGACGACATCTTCCGCGCCCGCCTCCAGAGCAATGTCCATCAACTGCTCCTCGTTGACGCCCGCTTTATCCACCGAGATGGTGCCCTTTTTGTCGAACATATAGCCGACACAGCCGGACTCGCCGAGATTACCGCCGCTCTTGGCAAAAAAGTGGCGAATATCGGCCACGGTTCTATTCTTGTTATCGGTCATGGTCTCGACCAGAATCGCAACGCCGCCTGGGCCATAGCCTTCATACAAGATCTCTTCATAGACGGCGCCATCAAGATCACCGGTCCCCTTTTTAATAGCCCGATCGATATTTTCTTTGGGCATATTCTCACCCTTGGCAGCGGTAACCGCACTCCGCAGCCGAGGATTGCCCTCAGGGTCCCCACCACCCATACGGGCAGCAATGGTAATTTCCTTGATCAGTTTGGTAAAGATCTTGCCGCGCTTGGCATCATTGGCCCCTTTCTTGCGCTTGATCGTGCTCCACTTTGAATGTCCCGACACGGTCTGACTCCTTTCAGTATATAATGTCGTAAAGCCTGCTTATGCAGAAAAATTCAACCCGCCCGACGGAAGCCACGCCCCAAAACAAAGACTTCGCGGCTTTCCGTACGTGAGCTTTTGGGTTTCACCACCTTGACGGTTGCAAACAACGGTTTGCATGCTTGCAGAAATTCGGGAAAATCTTCCCCTTGGAAGACCTTGCAGTACAAGGTTCCGTTTTCATGCAGGAATAATGCGGCCAAGTCGAGAACTCGCCGCGCCAACTGCAATGATTGCTGGTGGTCGGCATATTGGCTACCGGTTGTATGGGGCGCCATATCGCTGAGCACTACATGAAACCCCGGCCAGTTTTTCTTGAGAAAATCGACAAATTCCTCCGAATACACATCATAACAGAGCCAGTGGATTTCGGCATGGGGTTTTTGAACAACGAGGTTGGTACGCTGCAGGTCGGCTGCAACGACCATTCCACGCTCACCCAGGATTTTCGCGGCATACAGGCTCCAACTGCCGGGGTGGCAGCCCAGATCAAGAACCCGCTGCCCACCCTTCAAAAACTTGTATTTGAGCTGCGCCTCTTCCAACTTGTACACGGAACGTGCCGGATAGTTCTCTTTTTTCGCCTTTCTAAAATAGTAATCCTGCTCATCACGCATCACACACCCCTTATTCCTGCCGGTCGTAACCG
>CAITZN010000554.1 GCA_903896915.1 uncultured bacterium | reverse complement strand
CCATTCCGGTGGACACGAACAGTGCAGCGCCCAATCCCTGAATAACTCGAAAAAAAATCAGCCAGGCAGCCGTACCTGCAAAGGCGGCAGCGGTCGATCCCAGAGTATAGATAACCAGACCGGTACCGAAAACCTTTTTCCGGCCATGGATATCAGCTATCTTGCCGGCCGGTAGCAAGCCAACCGCAACCGCTAGCAGGTAGGAGGTGGCAATCCAGCTCAACTGTACGGCATTCATCCGCAGATCTGCCTGGATAGCCGGCAAGGCAACATTGACCGCGGAAATCATGAAAGGCCCCATGAATGAGGTCAATATCGCAACAAAAAGAGCTGAACGCTCCAGGGTAGACTGTTGTTCTTCAAGAGATTGCATTTGGTATATTTATTGACTGTATTGCATTCTCTAACCAGAACGACAAAAAAGGGATATCTGGCTTACACTTCAACTGCTGGGTGAAACCAGGAATTAGCTCTTCAGGTAAGATTCTTGAGCTGATCAAGCAATTCAGCAAGCGTAGTTATATTTTCCCTGGCAACTGTTACCGAGTTATCTCGACCATCAGACTCCATCAACATCGACACCTGCCGTATTCCCTCTATCCCGAGACTTGCGGAAGCTCCTTTCAGACTGTGGGCCGCCCTCACAACGCCAGCAGCGTCATCAGCCGCAATAGCCTGACGTAACAGCTCCAGATCGGATGCTGAAGAATCCGTAAACAGGATGAGCAGTTCTTCAAGGAGTTCTTCGTCCCCTCCCGTCTGTTCCAACGCAAACGTTTTATTCCATAGCAAATCAGCCATACATGCCTCCAATATCTCTAAATTATTTTTCAAGATCAAGCGCAGCGCACGTTTGCACTGCATGAAAGGCGATTTTCCCTTCGCGAAGACAGTATAGAGACTCCCCACGAACACCGACAAGCGTGGAACCGCAGCCGCCTGGGGCAGTGCCACCATCAAGGATCAGATCAACCTCAGCTCCGAATATTCGGGCAACCTCGTCGGCTGTGACGGCTGCTTCAGCGCCTGATATATTAGCACTGGTTGCGGTAATCGGTCCACCAAAGACGGCAATTAACCGATTGGCTGTTTCGTCAGGAGATTGGCGAAGGCCGATGGTTCCAGTGTCTCCGGTCAAACGAGGTGGCAGAGTGGGCTGTGCCGGACAAACAAGGGTTAATGGACCAGGCCAAAAACAATCAATTAACCGGTAATACATTGTTGGCAACTCGCTCGCCAGCAAATGGACCTGTTCTATGCCAGAAACCAGCACCAGAATTGGCAGGTTCCGTGATCTTTGTTTGATCCGGAACAATCGCTCAAGAGCCTGGTGCTGGAGCGGATCAACCGCTAAACCGTAATAGGTTTCTGTGGAAAAAGCTACCACCCCGCCGGACCGCAAAATAACGGCCGCGCGAAGAAGAGTTTCCTCGGTAACGATAGCAGGCTGGTTCACATGGTCAGGGCTTTATTTTTTTCAGCAACCTTTTCAGCCATGTCCAATGCATGTTGTTCGAGCTTCTTCTGTAAAGCCGCATCATTAATGGCCAGAATTCGAACTGCAAGCACCGCCGCATTTTTTGCGCCTGCCTTGCCTATGCCCATAGTGGCAACCGGAATTCCTGGAGGCATCTGCACCGTGGACAGAAGCGCATCCAGCCCATTAAGCGAGGAGGCGTCAAGGGGCACACCTATCACCGGCAGCGTGGTATGGGCTGCCAAGACACCTGCCAGATGGGCGGCCATACCGGCACCAGCGATTAGTATCTTAAGCCCACGGTCTCTAGCAGTTCTGGCATAGGCACACGCTTGCTCAGGGGTACGATGGGCTGAAGAAATGGACAACTCAAAGCTAATACCGACAGAAGCAAGAAAATCAGCAGCAGCACGCATTACCGGCAAGTCTGAATCGCTGCCCATAACAATACCAACCAGCGGTCTGTTCTCTGTCTTGAGGCGAGCCAAAGCCTTGTGACCGATATCGCGCCGGTAATAACTCCCTGACCATTTAATTTCCTTTGCCGCCAGGTAGGCACGATCAATGGCTTCTTTAATGTTTTCACCGATGGCGGTAACGCCTAAGACCCGACCACCATTGGTGACGATCTGCCGACCTTTTACGGCTGTTCCGGCATGAAAAACCATAACGCCATCGACTTGAGCCGCCTTCTGCAAACCGGTAATGGTCTTACCAGACTCGTATTTTCCAGGATATCCACCAGAAGCGATGACTACGCAAACCGTAGGTCGGGGGTCAACCTCTAGCTGTACTTGATCCAGATTACCGTCGATGCAACCATTAAAGATGTCCACCAGGTCGGTCTGTAACCGCATCAATAGAGGCTGGCATTCAGGATCACCAAAACGACAGTTAAATTCGAGCACATTAATCCGATCACCTTCGATCATCAGACCTGCATACAACATACCTTTATAAGGTCGTCCCTCTGCCGACATTCCTCGAACCGTAGGCAACATAACCTCGTCCATCACCCGTTGGGTCATGGCATCGGTCATCACCGGAGCCGGAGAATACGCCCCCATGCCACCGGTATTAGGCCCCTTATCGCCATCATGGATAGCTTTATGATCCTGAGAAGAAGGCAGGGGAAGTACGGTCTTTCCATCCGTAAAGGCAATAAACGAGGCCTCTTCCCCAGTAAGGAATTCTTCTATCACCACTTGGTCGCCAGCAGTACCAAAGGCCTTATCTTTCATGATAAGATCAACGGCTTGCTCCGCTTCGGCGACGGTCAAAGCAATAATGACTCCCTTGCCGGCAGCAAGCCCGTCGGCTTTAACGACGCAAGGCACTCCAATGGTTTTGATGAATTTTTTTGCAGCCCCCCTCTTGGTGAAAGCACCGTAATGGGCACTGGGGATCTGATACTTTTTCAAAAAATCTTTGGTAAACGCCTTGCTTCCTTCAAGCACTGCGCCTTTACTATCAGGACCGAAGATGCGTAAACCTTTTTCCTGAAAGATATCAACAATACCCTTAGTGAGTGGTTCTTCCGGCCCAACGATGGTCAAATCGATCTGTTCTTTGAGGGCAAATGACAGTAAACCGTCAATATCTCCAGAGGCTATATTAACACAGGTGGCAATTGCACCAATACCGGCATTGCCTGGAGCACAGAACACCTTCTCAACCTTGTTTGATTGCTTGAGCTTCCAAACAAGGGCATGTTCACGCCCACCCCCTCCAATCACCAGGATTTTCATTGCGATAACCTCCGAACCTTTAGTTGAATATCCATTATCTTCTAGTTGTATCTTTTTAATAAATCTTACCTAACATCGTCCAGAAAAATAAATTAAGGAGACCGAGGGTTTCGGCATTTCTCTTGACATTCTGCCGGACAAACTGGTAATCATCGGAATGAGGACTCATTCATTTTTCACAGCAATTGCCTGTTTAGCCATT
>CAITZN010000553.1 GCA_903896915.1 uncultured bacterium | reverse complement strand
GTGAAGCATTAAGAGCAATCGACTGCGAGAGGTAATCAACAAGTCCCGGTTTTTAAGGGCCAATCGTTTTTTGATTAAAGAGCAGTACCTTGATCTAATAAGGATATAAACGCTTGGGTACTCGACATCCAATAACAGGATAAACCTGACCATGCATAAAAGCACTAAATAGACAATAGCATGAAATTACTTAATATTTATTTTAACAACTTTAGAAGGTATGAAAAAGCCTTGTTGCGATTTCACCCTGAGTTCACTGTTCTTATTGGCGAAAACGGAAAAGGAAAAACAACAGTATTAGATGCGATTGCGGTTATGCTTTGCACCTATTTCCATGGATCGGGCATCAAAACAGGACAGAGTGTTATAAAAAAAGACGATTCACGGCTGGTGATGAACGAAAAAGGTGGGCAGATTTTTCTTGAGCCGCAAAGGGATGTTTATTTAGTCGCTAACGCGGTCGTTCAAGGTAATCCAATTGACTGGCGGAGAGAAGTTGGTGACCGAGGAGGTAAGGCTAAAAAAATTATTGACATTGGACGATCAGATCGTTCCAGCATAACTTCTGAAGCCCCGGATCTGCCACTATTGTTGTACTATGGTTCAGGGCGACTTTGGGATATTCATCGAAAAGTTGAAACAGAAAAACCTGGTTCACAGCTCGATGCCTATCGATTCTGTCTTGATCCTAAATCTGATCAAAAAGCATTTGAAAAATGGTTTAAAAAACTGACCATTTCTGCTTTGCAAAAAGGCAAGGAATCACCTGCGCTGCATGTTGTTAAAAACGCGGTTTTGAAATGTATTCCTGATGCAGAAGATTTTTTTCATGATACAGAACAAGATCAAATCCTTATCACCCTGAAGACAGAAGGATTAATCCCTTTCAACAATCTTTCGGATGGTTATCGTAATATGGTTGCAATGGTAGCAGATATTGCACAACGAGCATCACGCTTAAATCCTCACTTTGAAAATGAGGCAGCCAAAAAGACCAAGGGAATTGTATTAATCGATGAGATTGATCTTCATCTGCATCCAAAATGGCAGCGTCACGTCGTACGAGATCTGCAAAATGCTTTTCCAGCATTGCAGTTTATTGCAACTACCCATTCGCCATTTATTATTCAATCCCTTGATCCTGGAGAAGTTATTGATCTCAATCAAAATGCAATTCCTGAAATTGTAAATATGGCCCCGGATGATGTTGCTGTCCCTGGACCTGCGGATAGTTATAGCAACCGCTCAATTGAAGATATTACTGAAGAGGTGATGGGGGTGGATCTGCCTCAACGGAGTAATGCTTATTACGCTTTTCTTCAGATGGAGCGGATTGCCGTGGGGTTAGGAAAAACAAACCAGAAAAAGGAAGATCAATAATGAGACCCGTCGTTCGAGGCGATTATCCCAAAGATGAGAAGGACATAAATATTCAATTTGTAAAATATGCACAAGCTCGTGGTGAACTCATAAAGCGCATGGGTGAATTTTGTTCCTATTGTGAAATGCATTTAGATTCATCTCTCGCTGTTGAACATGTTCAGCCCAAAAAACCTGATGGTGCTTTGACTGAAATGGAAGATCGTGCAATGGATTGGAATAATTTTTTGTTGGCCTGTACTAATTGCAATTCAACAAAAGGAAATACAGATGTTATTTTGGAAGATTACTTCTGGCCAGATCGTGACAACACATTTCATCTCTTTCGTTACTCGGAAGGTGGTGTTATTTTTCCTGCGATCCATTTATCCGATACAGAGAAATTGAAGGCCAACAAAACCATTTTGCTGACAGGTCTCGATAAACGCCCCTTAAACAATCCCGAGGCATCAGATAGACGTTGGCAAAATCGTAGGGAAACCTGGGATATAGCTGTTCGTTCGAAAAGTCGGTTAGCAAAAAACAATTGTCAGGAAATGCGGGAACAGATACTTGAAACTGCTACAGGACACGCTTATTGGAGTATATGGATGACGGTCTTTGAAGATGACCCTGATATGCGTTGTCGCTTCATTGATGCCTTTCCAGGAACGGATAGAACCTGCTTTGATTCTGCGAAAAATTATGCTTCAGTAGCCGGAAGAGGAATTAAGCGATAATGCAACCACTGGATAAAACACTCCGCGCCAAACTGGAGCGAACCATCAAGACGGCCCGCGACGTTGCCGAAAGTGCCGCACGGGCTGCCTTGGAGCAACTTGGAGTGGGGGAGCCGAACGCCTTTGCCCATTTGAGCGAACCCGAACGGCAACTGCGTCGAGAGCTCCGCATCCATGGCCGTCAACTGGGCGACTCCCTCAACGGAGGGAAAACCCAGAGTATGGATCGTCTTGTTGAAGAGGTTGCCTACGAGCACTGGCACCGGATGCTCTTTGCCCGCTTCCTTGCCGAGAACAACCTGCTCATGTACCCTGACCCTGTTGCACCGGTTGCGGTTACACTCGAAGAGTGCGAAGACCTGGCTCCTGACGAAGGTGCTGCCAATGGTTGGGAGCTTGCTTCCCGCTATGCCGCCCGTATGCTTCCCCAGATTTTTCGCTTCGACTCACCAGTCTTTCAGCTCACCCTACCGCCTGAGCATCAGCACCGCCTGGAGCGACTGTTGGCTGACCTTTCTCTCGAAGTCTTCACTGCCTCCGACTCTCTC
>CAITZN010000552.1 GCA_903896915.1 uncultured bacterium | reverse complement strand
TGACCGCTTTAAACGATCCACGTCAGCAGGTATGGTTTGCTCCAATTGAAAATCCATGGACAGCTGATCCTGCGAAACAGGGTTTGGTCGTGAACCAAGGAGAGTGTAGCATGAGTGCAGAAAGAAATGCAAGTGGTTCATGCCGCTATGTAGCACTGGATATACACAAGCACTATTGTGTAGTGGCGGCAGTGAATCGGGAAGGACAAGTGGTGTTCCAGCCAGTTCGTGTCGAGCACGCGGATCTGGAAGGGTGGTTGAAAAAGAACCTTCAGACCAGCGATCATGTGGTGATCGAATCAACGACCAATGCCTGGCATGTATATGATCTGCTGGAGCCATTGACCGAGCGAGTACTGGTAGCCAACCCGATCAAAGTAAAACAAATAGCCTGTGCAAGAGTCAAGACCGATGTACGCGACACATTGATCCTGGCGCGGCTGCTGGCAGCCAACCTGGTGCCGGTGGTGTGGGTTCCGCCCATTCACGTTCGGCAACTACGACAATTACTCTCACAGCGGCGACAGATGGTGGAAACGCATACGCAAATATTGAACCGTATGCACAGTGTGGCGCATCGCCATCATCTCAATCATCCGGCAGGCAAACGTTTCAACGAAAAGAATACAGGCTGGCAGAAGGACAAGATCCTCTCGCGTGTGGAGCAGCTTCAATTAGCGATCGAGATGGAAAATCGAGAATACATCGAAAAGCAGATCGAAAAGATCGGCAAAGAGGTTGGGAAGATGAGTCATCAAAAGCCGTGGGCAGAGAGCATGACCTATATCATGCAGTTGCCGGGCTTTGGTGTGATCACAGCCATGACAGTGCTAGCCGCGATTGGTGACATTGGGCGCTTCGAGACCCCGAAGAAACTGGGAAGTTATTCCGGGCTGACGCCGGGGATTGAGCAAAGCGGTACAAAGAACCGTGGGAAAGGAATTACGAAAGAAGGGCGCCGTGAATTGCGCTGGGCATTGGTGGAAGCAGCACAGCAAGCCGTGAAATCGGATCCATTATGGAAGCGGCGGTTCGAGGAACTTAAACATCGAATGCATCGCAATCAAGCCATCGTGGTCGTTGCGCGTCGTTTGCTTGAATTGATCTGGTATGTATTGACCCGCCGCCAACCTTATCGACACTTTAGTCACGAACGGATCGCCTACAAGTATCTAACGTGGGGTGGACGCTTGGATAACGAGGCGCGAGATGGATTGACCCGTTCACAATTTGCTCGGTATTACCTCATGCGTCTTGGCGTTGGGCAGGATTTGGCGCGCGTGGCGCTCAATCCAAAGTATCCGTGTCGACTGGCAAGTGAAGCTGAATTATTGGCGCTGAGACCTGAAATTCAGAAGACCGAATAATCCAAGTAGCATTTCCGTTCGTCCGCAACAACCCCACTCTGAAAACAAAAACGGGCGGGGGCGTGCATGGCTGTCTTCAGTTTGAAAATGATCAGCACAGGAAACAAAAACGACTCCACTATCTGAGCCGTTTTTCATTTCTTTTTTCTTTTCATCCTTTTTCTTGCTGATCTCTTGACACCTGCGCTAATCGGTGGGCGTTTTTTGTTGTGAATGAAATTAATTCAAAGAATAAATTCACAAAAGCAATGCAAGATTCGAATAATCTACTGGGGTACTTCAATTCTTACTCCTAATCTTGCTAATAATAATCCTACTCCAGTTCCAATAACCGTTCCAAGTATTGCCCCAATTTGAGTGACACCTTTTGTGTTTTTCCATCTTTTGCCTATCAATGCGCCAATTATTCCGCCTGGTATACCCATTGGGATATTTAATGCTAAAGGTATTATTAATCCATAAATAAGGTCAGTTGTCAGCGAAAAGAATAAGCATGCTAACCCCGTAGGAATAAACCCAATGATGATTCCAATTCTAACTGTATGCCAGTCCGACACTGCTTTCATTAAGTAGCCGCATTCTCGACAATATAAGTCGTTATGTTGAACAGCATTTCCGCAATTTCTACAATAGATTTCTGACATTTTTTATTATCCTTTAGCCAGGCAATAGCTTATTACAGCTTGGACAGGATTTTTCACCTCTTAGCACCACAAAACCGCAGTTAGGACAGGTGCGCGGCTGAATATTGCCCAGTGGTGC
>CAITZN010000551.1 GCA_903896915.1 uncultured bacterium | reverse complement strand
GATAGGGGAGCAAGTCGGCTGAGAGCGACGAGCAGTCAAAGCCAAAGTCAAGGTAGCAGATACCGTTGGTTTCGAGGTTGCTGATCAATAAAGGCGTTCCGGCCAAGGTGGAAGGCTGGATGACGTGAATGGGTGGCTTGACGTCGAGATCGCTCAAGGAAAGACCGGGTAGACGACGCAGAACCTCAGCTGAATTCGGAGCCGCTTGCAAGGTCATCAGTTCCTGAGTGCGATCGACCAGATGCTGGCGACTGGCCGCATCGAGCGATTGGGAATAGGTATCAAGGCTCTGCTGCTCATCACGCAACGTCTGTTCCGTTTTGTCTGGATCCGGGACAAGGGTCACCGTCACCGTGGCAGGATTGTCCAGCAGGTACGAGCGAATGAGCTGCTCGAAATACCCATTTTCCAGGGCATCTATGCGGATCTCGGCCAACAGAGCATCAATCTGCAGGGCATCAAAGGGTTCCAGCTGTTGTTTGACGACGGGGAGGGCTTTGCCGATCAGGTCAAGCCCGCGCTGGGCTTTATTCATCTCCTCGCGAACGGTAAATTCATATTTGTTCAATTCAGAAAGCACCAGATCCCTGTCGAGTTTAGCGTCGACCATCCGGGTGAGGGTGGCCTTATACAATGCCAGAAAATGCTCCCGCTTCTCAAGATCGGAGCCTACAAGATAGGTAATCATCAGAGTCTTAAGGCTTGAATTGGTGAGAAACAAGCCACCAAAATCCTTGCAGAGAGAGGCATTAAAAATGGCTTTCTTCAGAGGTGAGCCATCGGAATTAAAAAGAATATTAGCAATAATCTGAAAGGCCGCGTTGATCTTCCGATCATGAACGGTACCCACCGTGGAACTGATGGCGATATAGGTCTTCTGTTCAGTAGGGCTGCCGGGTTGGACCGGATAGCTTTCTTCTATGAACAAAGGCTGCTGAATCGCAAGTCCCTCCTTAATGCGGGCCTTGGGAACCGGTGTCGGGTACTTTGCCAGAAAATTTTCCTGAATGAAGGCGAGCTCCTGCTCAAGCGGGGCATCGCCGTAAAAGAAAAAGGTGCTGTTGGCGGGATGATAATGAGAACGGTGAAAAGCAACGAACTGCTCAAAGGTGAGATCGGGGATGCATTGCGGATCACCGCCCGATTCATGGGCATAGGTCGACTCCGGCATCAGGCCGCGAAAGGTATGATGAAACAGGGCCCGGATGGGGTCGGAAAAAGCCCCTTTCATCTCGTTGAAAACAACCCCCATATACTGGATTTGTTCCTCGGCGCTTTCGAGGTGATAGTGCCATCCTTCCTGCTCAAAAGTGGACTGGAGCAGCAGGGGGTGGAAGACCACATCGCAGTAGACATCCATGATGTTGAAATATTCTTTGAGATTGCGGGTGGCAAAAGGATACCAGGTGGTATCTGCGCCGGTCATGGCGTTAAGGAAGGTCATCAGCCCGCCTTTATTGATTTCGCCAAAGACATCCTTGACCGGGTATTTGGTTGAACCCATAAGCACGGAATGTTCAAGAATGTGGGCAACCCCGGTGGAATCGGTCGGGACGGTCATAAACGAGACGCAAAACGTCTTGTTCACATCCTGATTTTTGATGGCCACCGCCTGGCAGCCAAGAATAGTATGGGTGAAAAGAAAAACATCCGAGTTAATTTCAGGGATGAATTCACGGCGTTCAAGCAGAAACCCGTGATAGGTCGAACCGATGGTATACGAGGTCATAGTATTCCGTTATCAGAGAGTTTTGTGGGAATCGAGAAGAATGGTTACCGGGCCTGCATTTGTCAAGGTAAGGTCCATCATCGCCTGAAAAACTCCGGTTTGGGTAGGGATGCCGCGTTGGCGGCAGGCCGCGATAAAATCGTCATAGAGCCGCTTGGCCACCTCAGGCGGGGCCGCCGAGGTCCAGGCGGGACGACGGCCCTTGCGGCAGTCGCCGTGCAGGGTGAATTGGGACACGATGAGCAATTCGCCATGTGTGTCGATGAGCGAACGATTCATCAACCCTTGCTCGTCATCGAAAATACGCAGATGCACGATTTTCTCCACCAACCAGGCGAGGTCGCGCTCGGTATCTTCGCGGTGAATGCCTAACAAGACGACGAGGCCGGCGGCAATCGAGCCGGTCACACAGCCCTCCACCTCAACCTGGGCCCGGCTGACGCGTTGCAGAACCGCTCTCATGCCGGATCAGGCTCGATGCCAGCGGCGGGTTGCAAGGTGCCGGTGAGATATTGAATGATGGACATGGCGGCCAGAGCGGCGGTCTCACCCCGCAGAATTCTGGGGCCCAGAGAAAAGGTGGTAAACTGCTGTTGCTGCAAAATTTGCAGATCCTCGCTATGGAGCCCGCCCTCCGGACCGAGAAAAAGACAGATGGCTCCCGGATGCTCGACAAAAGAGGAGGGCAGGGCGGCTGACCGCTCCTGCTCCCAGGCCGCCAGGCGATGGTTATAGGCGGTGAAATCGGTGTGTTCCAGTGATGTCACAGGCGCAATCCGCATAGGCGCGGCACGGTGGCACTGCTTGCAGGCCTCAATCATAATGCGCTGCCAGCGTTCCTCTTGGTGCCGCCGGTCGCCGTGATTTTCACAATATCTCGATACCACCGGCATGAAGGTTTGCACTCCCAATTCGGTGGCCTTCTGAACGAGGAGGTCCATTTTTTTCCCTTTGAGCAGGCATTGCGCCACGGTCAGCGGGGAGGCGGGTAAATCTTCCTCCTGCCGTACGGCAGTGATGCGGGCAAGCACCTTATCCTTTTCGGTCG
>CAITZN010000550.1 GCA_903896915.1 uncultured bacterium | reverse complement strand
GGTGGTGTATATGTATTTGATTGTATATATGAATCGATATGCAAATGTGCAAAATATTTTTGAAAAAGGTGATGATCCTACACTCACCTGTTGGCGCTATTTTATTTGTTTCCTTATCGGCTGCGTTCCTGATGATTACTATCACTACACATGCGCAAACTGCGGACGAGAAAGCGAAGAATTTCATAAGGGGATTATCAAGAAGCCAATCAACCGCATAACAATTTTCTTTTTATCCTGGCCTTTTGTCGTCAAGTGTGAAGTATGCGGAAAGCGTTTTATCACTTTCGATAGCGCTATTTTTTGTAGCCGTGATTGTTGGGACCAATGGGTCCCGTTTTGAAACAAGGAGATATTACCCATGCCCTGGTACTTATACAGACGAGGCGGTTGGCAGATCGCCGTAGACGCCGTGAACGCACAGGATGCCGCTAAAACAGTGCGCATGCAGGCACCCGGCGCACAGTTACAGGGTGAGTTCACGCCGCAAACCTGGGATCATCCATCAATGGCCACCGCCATCGTCAGCGAGCGACGGCAGGCACAGATCAGCGAGCGGGCACGCAAAGAGCGTCTGGAAGCGGGGTTCGGATGAACTACAACATGGTTGACATCACCGACCATTTCAAACGCGCGATGGACGAGCTCGAGCGACTGAAGCGCGAAAACGCGGAACTAACTCAGGAAAACTCGAGAATAAACTCGGTAATCTCGGAATTATCTCGGGAAAACTCGGAATTACGAGAAGTACTCGCATATAAACGCGCGGATCTCGAGATAGTCCGTCTGTGTGGTTTCGAGTTTTAGGATACCCCCGAAGGACAGCGCATCATGATAGGACATCACGGCATTTACATTCCAGATCGATCAAAGCTACCAAGGGTCCCATGAACATCAATGTGAGCGATTTTCCTTATGTTTGGCGAGTTCGTACCCGGCTACCAGAGCGTTTTGGCCAGCGTTGCAGAATGTTAGCCAGGGGAAAAATGAATAATGCCATGATCGAGTTTGAGGACGGATACAAAGTGATCACCAGCCGCAACTACATCCGAAAGGCACTGCAATGAGCTACGCCGGCATATCCGAACACACCGCGCAAGTCATGATCTGCAACTGGCTGGACATGCAATACCCAGACCTGGTATTTTTCGCCGTACCGAACGGGGCCCGCCTGGGTGGCCAGACCAACGCCCAGAGATACGGCATTATCAACAAGCTCAAGGCCGAGGGATTAACACCAGGTGCGCCTGATCTTGTTATCCTGGCCCCGCGTGGAAATTATCACGCCTGCCTGCTCGAGATGAAAAAAGAAAAGGGCGGCCGGCTGAGCGAGAACCAAAAAGAATTCCTGGCCCGCGCAGAAGCAGCCGGGTATTACACCATCGTTGGGCGTGGCTATGACCAGGCCCGTGAACTGCTGGAAGATTATTTATCCTGGGAGAAGCCATGAGCACACGAAATAACAAAGTAGGCGGGAAAACAAAGCCGGCCGTAGACAAACCGCCCAAGCCGAAAAAACTGCTACCGGCCCTGGTCCTGGTGCCATGTGAGTGCGGGCGAAAGGTGCGTACCTGGTTACAGCCAGGTGATAACGATGTTTATCCACCTTGTGATTGTGGGGCTACGTTGCACATCGTTGTGCATTATGACGGCCGCGGATTGGCCAATATCTACGAGGGTACGATCGAGAGGGTCGTTCCAGAAGAGGCTGTACCATGAGCGAGTTATATTGCGACGGCGGCGTGATTGGCCGCAACCCTAGCCCGCAGGGTGGCACCTGGGCCTTTGTCTGGGTAATCGATGACCTGATCATCAAATCCGGTTACGGGGTGATCACGCCAGAGCAGGCCGGCATGGAGACCGTCTCCAACAACCTGACCGAGATGCTGGCCCTGGTGCGTGGCCTGCAGTGCATCCCCGCTATCTGGAGCGGCACGGTCCTGAGTGACAGCCAGATCACCCTGGGCCGGGCTTTCGACAGCTGGAAGTGGAAAAACATCCCCCCCTGGTTGCGGGCTGAGTTCGAAGCCCAGCGCGCCAGGCTGACCCGCTGGCCGATGATCGATCACACGCTGCTGCAGGGCCACCCGACCCGGGCAGAGCTGGCCGCGGGGGTTGGCAGCCGTGGTTATCCGGTCAGCGAGTGGAATGTCTGGTGCGACCGGAAGTGCAACGAGATGGCCGAAGAGTTCCTGGCACGCGGCGGAAAACTAATTTCCGCCGGCGAAAATGCCGGTGGTGCTTAAGGATTATTTGCGAGATGACCGAATATATTGAGAGGCCGGAATGAGTGATATTCGAGAAGTAACAAACCCGCATGACAAGATAATTATTGACTGTGCAGACATGGATGCTGCCAGGGCAGCCGTCTTATGTGTTGGGCTTGGACGGTACGGGATCAGTAACGGTGGCTTGCCTCTGTTTATTCTAGGCGGAGCAGAAGAGTATTTTCAAAAGACCTATCAAAAATCTGTTTCACAGTTTCTTAGCTCCGTGAGCCAGGAGCGGTTGGCAACAGCCTTAGAGTCAATGCAAATGGCAGACGGGCGAGAACCGACATCTTTGATCGAGCCCGTTGCACTTGCACACGGAATGGCAAGCCAAATTCGGAAAGAAATAAGCAATGGCACCCAGACACGAAGCTGACACAGTTGTCAACCCCAGCACCAACTCGGTCGAGTGCCGCCGGTGTGGGGCCGTCCTGCCATTCATCCTACCCATGCCTGTGTCGATCTGGGTGGCGATGGTCAAAGCCTTCAATAAAATTCATGAGTTATGCGAGGAGAAACGCGATGAAAAAGAACACACCGAACATGAGTAAACTGCCGGCAAACGCAAAGCGCATGTTGCACCCTGGCCTTGGGATCCGCGCCTGGTTGATCAACGGGCACTGGTACCGCTCGCGCGCGGATTATGCGGGAGGAAAGCAACTGATGACTGAGGGTATTCAAATAGAAAAACCGGTTGTCATGGATGAAGATCTTCCGGCTGAGGTCGCAGCATGAAGCGGATTGGCCGAACGACTGAGAATAAAATCCTGGTCGAGCTGAGCGAAGCCGAATTCAACCTGATCCTGAACGCCGAATCAGCTATGGCCGGCAAAACCACACTGGTTGATCTGTATGCTGATCGCTATCTGGCCAAAGATATTGCCGATATCAGCCCGATTTTTCGGGCTTTGTACGTCTGGATCAGCGGCAATTTGTTTATCAACGATATC
>CAITZN010000549.1 GCA_903896915.1 uncultured bacterium | reverse complement strand
GTCGATTCCAGATCTCCCCGGCCCATTGTCCCTCCTCGCCAAGCTGCACCCACATGGCCTGATAAAATGCAGACTCATGTTTATCCGATTTAAGGATTTTCGGATTCTGGCCGATCGCCTCATCGGCAGCGTATCCTGTAATTGTGGTAAAGGCCGGGTTTACTTGTAAAATCGTACCATCGACATCAGTGACAACGATACCTTCGATCGAATGTTCAAACACGTTGGTGGCAAAGACCAATTCTTCTTCAACCAATTTTCTTTTGGTGATATCCTGGACCACAGCAAGACTGCTGTCCGGCTTCTGCCCGAGAGCCCACAAGGGTGAGACCGACAGGAGGACCCAGACGACGGAGCCATCCTTGCGGATGTAGCGTTTCTCAACGGAGAATTCAAAAATCTTGCCCTCAACCAGTTCCCTTCTCTGCTGCCTGTCGGTTGTGAGATCATCCGGGTGGGTGATATCCCTGAAGGAGAAGGCTAGCATCTCTTCTTCGGTATAGCCGACGAGTTCGCAGTATTTCCTGTTGATCGTACGAAAGCGGCCAGTCTGGGCATCGACCTGAG
Source organism: uncultured bacterium (assembly GCA_903896915.1). Taxonomy (GTDB): domain Bacteria; phylum Desulfobacterota; class Desulfobulbia; order Desulfobulbales; family Desulfobulbaceae; genus Desulfobulbus. The sequence continues at coordinate 1,186 of CAITZN010000549.1, read as the reverse complement.
CGACACCGACACTGGCCAGTTCGAAAAAAGCGCGAAAGCTCCGTTCACTGGCGGTAAGGGCAGCTGTTCGTTTGCGAACCTGAACAACCAGGCGGTTATTGAAAACCAGCAGCAGTATCCCTAGTCCTACCCCCAGGATTACTACCCCCCCGAGAATATACAGGATAAAACGTACCGTACGTTGCTTGCTGGCAGCCAGCTCTTCCCGTACCTGGGAATAGAGGAATCCTTTGAGACTGTATCCGGGCGACATCATGCCAAGCTGCACATAGGTGTCGGCAATATGCCGCCAGCGCTCTGGGTTCACATGACCGATCTGGACAAGATCATGCCGAATCAGTTCGCGCATTGCCGTAGCCTCGAACAAGAGATGCTCCAGGGTTTTCTCCTGAGAGTAGCGGGCCAGGATCAGTTCTGCAATCTCATCGGGATGATCCATGGCATAGAGCCAGCCCTTCTGCACCGCTTGCCAGAAGGCTGCCGTCCGTTCCGCGTGCTCGCGGGTCTCATGCTCGGTGGTGACGAGGCAATCACCATAAAAATCTATGCCAAAATGATGCGGCCTGATGAGTGCCGGTTCCACTCGGAGTTTTTTTAACAAATATGGTTCATTGGTGAGGTAGGCGGTCTGGCCGTCAACCTTGCCGCTGACGAGATCATCAATAGACCAATTGTGGGGAAGGATGGTTATCGATTCCGGGTGCACGCCCTCATTAATCAGCATGGCTCGATTTTCGGGGTCTGATTCAGGGGAAAACATGATCCGTTTACCCATCAAGTCCTCCGGGGTCAGCAAACCGGTATCCTTTCTGGTCATGATGATGTCAGCTGAATGCTGAAAAACAGCCCCAAGCACTACCAATGGTCGCCCCTGCTGCCGCTCTATAAGCACGGCCGGGGACATCACGGCATATTCGGCATGTCCGGAAAGGAGTGTGTCGGAAGGATTGTGGTCTGGGTTACCCTGCAACAGTTCAAGCTTCAGGCCGGCTTCACGGAAATATCCTTTTTCGATCGCGGCATAGTAACCGGCAAACTGGAACTGATGCCGCCATTTGAGCTGCAAGCGAACCGTCTCCAGAGGCCGATCTTTCCCAGGTTCCTGGGCTATGGCGGGAACGGTAAAAAAACACCACAGAATTAACAAGAAAAAACCGAACAGCTGTACCTGTCGAATAAAGGAAAG
>CAITZN010000548.1 GCA_903896915.1 uncultured bacterium | reverse complement strand
GTCCAGCTTGCGCGACATCCTGAGTTCAGGTTGATCATCAATGCCATCGGAATTCTTCCTGTGGATGCTTGCACTGGCCTCTCAGAAAAACAGCCTTTAAATGTCAATCATTTGTAAATAATAGATATAGATTAATGCGTCCTTCGATGATGAGAACTGCCATTATCTTATGGTTTGTAGAGCCAATATAGGCAACAAGACAAGGAAGTCGAGAATGTCAAGAAAAGGTAAAAATATCCATATCTACAATACCCTCAAGTCGGCGATTCTCGATGGCTCCTACGCCGTCAATGGACGGTTGCCGACCGAGGTCGAGCTTTGTGTGCAGTTCCAGGCTTCGCGGCCGACCGTCGGCCGGGCGCTGAAGGTCTTGCAGGAGGAAGGGCTGGTGGAGCGGATTGCCGGTTCGGGGACGTTTGTCCGCCAACAGCCCAAATCCGGCAAGCTGGCCTTCGGGTTGCTGATTCCCCAGCTGGGGCAGACCGAGATCTTCGAACCGATCTGCGGCCAGATTGCCCAGGAGGCCTTGAAGCGCGGGCATTCGCTCCTATGGGGCAGTTCAACCCAGGCTGGCGACCTGTCCGACCGGCAGGTGGCCGAAGCGGTCTGCCGCAACTACATCGAGCACCAGGTCCGTGGTGTTTTCTTCGCCCCGCTTGAGCATGTTGCCAACCGGCAGGAGACCAACCAGGCGATCATCGGGCAGCTTGACCACGCCGGCATCCGCATCGTTTTGCTCGACCGCGACTACCTCGCCTATCCGCAACGCAGCCACTTCGACCTGGTCGGCATCCACAACAACCGGGCCGGCTATGTGCTGGCCGAGCACCTGATTGGCCTCGGCGCCAAGCGCATCGAGTTCTGCGCGGTTTCCGATTCCGCCCCGACCGTTTTCCAGCGTCATCTCGGCTGCCAGGATGCCTTGCGCCAGGCAGGCCTGGCGCAAAAGCTCAGCAACCTGTGCGTGGGCGAACCGGAAGATGCGGCATTTGTCCGTGGCAAGCTGCTGAAATCCAAACCCGATGCCGTCATCTGCGCCAACGATGCGACGGCCGCCCGGCTGCTGCGGACGCTCAACGGCCTTGGCATCCAGGTGCCGGCCGACCTGCGGGTGGCCGCCTTCGACGATGTCGGCTATGCCAAACTGCTCCATCCCGCCCTGACCACCATCCGCCAACCCTGCCGCGACATCGGCACCGCCGCCATGCTGACCATGCTCGAGCGGCTCGACAATCCCAGCCTGCAGGCCCGCGACATCCTGCTCGATTTCGAGCTCGTCGTCCGCGAATCCTGCGGGGCCAAACAATCTCAAAGCAAGATAACTACTCAGATAGGCCCGAGGCACTAGGGGCTGCAGTGTCCTTGCGGACAGCTTGCGAGTCTGTAGATCTTGATCATTTTGAGTAGAGTTTCAACTCCCGACCTCCTGACCTCGGCGGAAGATGACTTGGCACCGTTTCCTACGGGACTAAGCCATGGACAAAGGCCCAGGCTAAAGCCTGTACCCCAACCTGAAGCCGGAAGCGATCCCCCGTTGGAGTCCAGCCTTTAGGCTGCTCTTCGTATGGGTTGGTGGCTCCGCCTTCATGTGGCCTGGAATGCCCGGCTAAAGCAGGAACGACAAACGAAGACCACCAATGCCAGCCTAAAGGCTGGACTCCAACG
>CAITZN010000547.1 GCA_903896915.1 uncultured bacterium | reverse complement strand
GCCTTTAAGAATCAGCACCGGATAGAGTCGGACAAAATCGGGCTGCAAGCGGATCACCTCCTGCACCGTACGGCGCAGTGTCTGGAACCGGTCGCCGGGCAGGCCGAGCATCAGCTGGATACCCAGGCGGATGCCGCTGGCCTTGATCAGTCGAGCAGCAGTGGTGATAGCGGCGCTGTTGTGGCCGCGACCAGCCTGCTGCAAGACCGCGTCATCGCAGGATTGGGCTCCCAACTCGATGATCCCCACCCGGTGGCGGATGAGGAGGTCGAGACGTTCACAATCGATATAATCGGGCCGGGTCGAGAGCCGGATGGTGTGCACCCGTCCCTGTTCAAGAAAGGGACGGACCGCCCCCAGCAGTTCTGCCTGTCGCTGTGCAGGCAGCCCGGAAAAGCTGCCGCCGTAAAAAGCCACCTGCACCTGGCCTCTTTTTTCGGGTTGGCACCGGTCCAGCCAGGTGCGAATTGTCTCGTCAATCTCCCTAGGACTGACCGGCTCAGTCGAATGGCCGCTGATGCTGTGCTGATTGCAGAAGATGCAGCAATGGGGGCAGCCCTCATGCGGGATGAAGATCGGGATAACCAAGGGCATGCAGGATCCGAATGGGCAGGGGTGAGGGCTATTGCTTCAGCCTTCAGGCTGGCGCAGATGTTCCAGGGCGGTGCGGGCGGCCTGTTGTTCCGCTTCTTTTTTGCTTGAGGCCTTGCCGCAACCCAGTTCCTCGCCTTGAAAGTTGACGGCAACGGAAAAAATGCGGGCATGGGCCGGTCCTTCTTCCTCCATCAACACATATTCCGGGCCCTCGTTAAATCGTTCCTGCAACAGTTCCTGGAGGCTACTCTTGGCGTCGGAGCTAACCAGTTGCTCCTGGTGCGCGTCGATGTGGGGCTCAAAAAAGCGGCGGACAAAGGCTAGGGCCTGGTCGTAGCCGCCGTCGAGAAAAAGCGCCCCAATCAGGGCCTCGTAGGCACAGGAAAGGATGGAGGGCTTGTCGCGACCACAGGAGGCGTTCTCGCCTTTGCCCAGCAACAGATGTTTGCCGAGGTCGATCTCGCGGGCCCGGTCGGCCAGCCCGTACTCGTTGACCAGGGCCGAACGAATGCGGGTCAACTTGCCTTCCCGCATTTCCGGAAAGCGGGTGAACAAGATAAAACCAACGGTGAGGTCGAGGACCGCATCGCCGAGAAACTCCTGGGTTTCGTTATGGCGGCCGTCATCGAGCCGTTCAAAGGCAAAAGAGCTGTGGACGAGAGAGAGTTGCAGCAGCTGCAGGTCGCGGAATTGGTAACCAATCCGTTCCTGCAGCTCCCGCAATCCTTCCTCGTTGTCCTGAATCAGGGCCGCGAGCGTGGTTCCCATGGGTGGATTTCCTCTTGTCAAAAATATAATCTATGGTATATCTTGCCGCACATCTTCAGGCGACGTAGCCAAGTGGTAAGGCAGTGGTCTGCAAAACCATTATTCAGCGGTTCAAATCCGCTCGTCGCCTCCAGCGTACTCAAGCGGTCACAGAATTTCTGTGGCCGCTTTTTTTATGCGCGCCGGTTTTCATTTCTCTAATTGATATTCCTGCTCAACCAGATGGCTTGCTCCCTTACGACCCAGGATGCTTGAGTACAAAAGGAAATTTTCCACTTCAAACGGGGCGCTGTTCAGTAGCCCGTACATTGCCATGTAGTTGCCGACCTTTGCTGCCGGGGTCTGGTGCAGACGGGCCAGGGTGATATGCGGAGCGAATTTTCGGTTTTCCGGTTCAAGACCAAGGCTAAAGAGTCGGGTGACAATCTTGCGCTGGAGGATTGCCAGTTGCTCGTTTTTTTCGATTCCAGCCCAGACCACCCGTGGTTGGCCACGTGGCGGGAAAAAGCCGACGCCCTGCAGCCGCAGGGCAAAGGGGGCTGCCTCGATTTCCCCCAGGGCTTCGCGGATGTCGAGGAAGGTTGCGCTGCTGACCTCGCCGATGAAGCAGAGGGTGAGGTGCAGTTGTTCCGGAGGAGTCCAGCGGGCATCGGGAAGGCCGCAGCAGATCGTGGTCAACTCCTCACGGATCTCCTGAGGTGGATCAATGGCAACAAAGAGTCGTTTGTTCATGTTTTCTTCTTGCAACTCTGCCGTCTCAACGTCGAAGCCCTTCTTAGCTCCTCCAGTCCATACCAATGTCGCAGGCCTTGGCCGAATGGGTCAAGGCACCGACTGAGATGATATCCACGCCGGTCTCGGCAATCCCCCGAACAGTCGCAAGATTGACCCCACCCGAGGCCTCGACTAAGGCTCTGCCATCAATCAGCTCAACTGCCTGGCGCATGGTGGCCAGATCCATATTGTCGAGCATGATCACCCCGACCTTGCAGGCCAGGCACTCTTGCACCTGAGCGAGCGTATCGGTCTCGACCTCGACATTGATGGTATGGGGCACCTGTAGCCGTACCCGTTGTACAGCTTCGGTGATCGAGCCGCAGGCGGCGATATGGTTGTCCTTGATCAACACACCGTCGCTTAGGGAGTAGCGGTGGTTATGACCGCCGCCAGCCCGGACCGCGTATTTCTCTAACATTCGCAGGCCCGGCGTGGTTTTGCGGGTATCGACGATTTTCACCGCCAATCCCTGCACGGCCTCAACAAAGGCCGCGGTCAGGGTGGCGATGCCGCAGAGCCGCTGCACCAGATTGAGCGCCACTCGCTCGCCCCGCAGCAGGGTCCGCGTGGCGCCGCTGAAGCTCAGCAGTTCGGCCCCGGCTTCCACCCGGCTGCCGTCAGTCATGGCACCGGTACAGATAATCTGCGGGTCGAGCAGCGAAAACACGCGTGCTGCTACCGACTCCATCCCAACTACCACCATCGAATGGCGGGCCATGAAACAGGCCTGGGAACGGTCTTGCGGGGTGAAAATCGCCTCAGTAGTGATATCGCCGTGTTCCAGATCCTCGGCCAGGAAGGTTCGGAGGGCGTTGTCGAGTAAAAAAGTATCCATATCAGCAGAGTTTTCGCAACCGCTCGGTTGACTCGATGGTTTTATCCAGGTGGGCACGGAACTCGGCGGCCTTGTCCCGTTCTTTCTGCACCACTGCTTCCGGGGCATTACTCATAAATTTATCATTGCTCAGCTTCCCGGCAATCCGCTCCAGCTCTTTTTCCAGCCGGGCCTGCTCCTTGGCCAATTTTTCCAGTTCGCCGGCCACATCAATCAACCCTTTGAGCGGCACCACCAGTTCAACATCCTGCACCAGAGCGTGAACGGCGTCATCGGGGACCACGCCCGCGGCTTCGATCTGCAGGTGCGCCTTGACCATGGCCTGGATGCCGGGTGCATAGGTGGTCAGCAGCTGCCGTTTGGCTGCATCCGGGCAGATCAGGATGGCCTCGATCTTGGCGCTGGGGTGGACTTCGGCCTCAGTACGGATAGTGCGCAGGCCGGAGATGACCTCCATCAGCAGGTTCATTACGTTTTCTGCCTCAGCATCTTCCCAGGCTGCCACCGTTTCAGGGAAGGGCTCGACCATGATCGAGCTGCGGTTACCGGGCAACTGGCCCCAGATCTCCTCGGTAACAAAGGGGGTGATCGGGTGCATCAGTTTGAGGATATTTTCTAGCACGGTGAGCAGCACCGCCCTGGCCTGCTGCTGGGCTTGTGCATCCTGGCTGAACAGGTCGGCCTTGATCCATTCCAGGTACCAGTCGCAGAAT
>CAITZN010000546.1 GCA_903896915.1 uncultured bacterium | reverse complement strand
ATGGATTGATGGATCTTCAAGTCAAACAGAACTGCCCGCAGTGCGGAGCCTCTGTCATCCTTACCGAGACAGATCGACTGTTGACCTGCACCTTCTGTGGTACCAGAAACTATCTGCAGAGCAACGGCCCCTTTCGTTATACCCTGCCCATGTCGGCTGGGGTTGCTGCATCGGCCGAGTCGCTGCTGGCGCCCTATATCCGTTTCAAAGGAACTATTTTTCTGGTAACAGCTGAAGGTATCGAGCACCGGGTGGTCGATACCACTCAGTCTGCTAACCCGGTACCGGGTGTGCCTCCGTCGCTTGGGGTGCGGCCGCAGGCCATGCACCTCTCCCGGATTGATCGAGAAACAGGTGGCCGTTATCTGCCGCAGACCCTCAAGCCCAGCGTTATCTTGGAAAAGGCGGCTGCCATCAGCGGTCTTACCGGCCAGGCCGGCAAAGATCTATATCACCGTGCTTATATTGGCGAGAACCTCAGCTATATCTATCTGCCCCTGGTAGCCAAACAGCAGTCCCTTTATGACGGGGTCAGCGACCTGCGGCTCGCCGGTTTCGAAGAGTTGGCCGGATATCCTCTTCAGGGCGAGGTCTTTGACGAGGACTGGAAGGTACGGTTCCAGGCTAGCCTCTGTCCCAAGTGTGGAGCTGGCTTGGATGGGGCTGGAGATTGCCAGGTGATGACCTGCGCTAATTGTCAATCAGCCTGGGCCTTCGGAGCGGACGGCTTGACCGGGGTCGACTGGTGTCTGCATCCCGGCGATGCCGCCACGCCCCTGTATCTGCCGTTCTGGAAAATCGCCGCCCATATCCCAGTCCTTTCAATCTACAGTTTTGCCGATTTCGTCGTCAAAACCAATCAACCCTTTCTTCCCAGGGCCGAGTGGGGGGAGCGAATTATGAGTTTTTGGATACCCGGGGTCAAGCTGCGGCCGAAAATTTTTCTGCAGGCCGGACGTCAGGCCACCTTAGGCCAGTGGAAAATCAACCCTGTCCCCGGCAGGGTATCACCGGATCTGTTCCCGGTGACGCTACCGGCATCGGAGGCCAAGCAGGCGGTCAAGGTCATGCTGGCTGCTTCCACCGCCAGCCCACGACTCATCTATCCCCATCTCCCCCAGGTGGAGTTGACCGAGGTACGGATACAGTTGGTCTATCTGCCGTTTATCGATAAGGGGTACGACTGGTTGCAGCCCGAAACCGGCGTGGCGATTGCCAAGAATATTCTTCAGTTCAGCCGCAGTCTCTGATTTTGACAGGCATCCGGCTCCGTGGTATAGCTGGGGCCTGTGACATGGCAGCATCCCTTTTCTTATCCTTTGATTATCCAAACCTATGAGCAACGAACACGAACAGTATATGGCCATCGCCCTGGATGAGGCGCGGCTGGCTTTGCGTGATGGAGAGTTTCCGGTAGGCTGTGTTATGGTTGCCGAAGGGCGCATCCTGACCAGGGGGCGGCGGCAAAACAGCGGTGAGCTCTGTCGCAATGAGATCGACCATGCCGAGGTTCTTACTCTGCGGCGCTTGATTGCAGAGCAGCCCGGATTGGATTTGGGCAAGGTGACTGTCTATTCGACCATGGAGCCTTGCTTGATGTGCTACTCGACCATGCTGCTCTCCGGTATACGCTCTTTTGTCTGGGCCTATGAGGATGTCATGGGCGGTGGGGTCAATTTGCCTTTGTACATGCTCAATACCCTGTACGCTCAGATGCGGGTCCATCTGCTTGATCGGGTGCTGCGCTCAGAGAGCCTGCACCTCTTCCAACAGTTCTTTCAAAGCGGGGCCTACTGGCAGGACAGTCTGCTCGCCCGCTATACCCTGGCGCAACCGCTGGAGGAGCCGAAGCAATGAGCAACGGACCGATCGCTCGAACCGTCGGGTTCCAACCAGGGGAGCGCAATGTTTTCTTACATCTGCTTACCGCCTGCAATCTTGCCTGTCGCCACTGCTACATCAATCCAACTCAGCATGGCACTGCCACCCTGCCACTGGCCACTGTGCTCCAGTGGCTCAAGCTGTTTGCAAGGCCTGAGCGGCAGACCAATCTTATCCTCCTCGGTGGTGAACCCACCCTACATCCTGAGTTGGCGGCCATCATCAAGGCAGCAAAGTCGATGCGCTACTCGGTGACCGTCGATACCAACGGCTACCTCTTCAATGACTTGTTGGCCAAGGTTACGCCGCAGGAACTCGATTATCTCAGTTTCAGTCTCGATGGGCCGGATGTGGCAGTGAATGATCCTATCCGCGGCCAAGGCGTTTTTGCGGTCTGCACCGACAATATCCGTAAGGCGGTGGCTGGCGGATTCGCCACTAGCCTCATCTATACGGTTTCCAGCCTCAACATCAAACACCTGCACCGGATGCCCGCTTTACTTGCAGATCTCGGGGTACGGCGATTTTTTATCCAAGTGATAGGTCTGCGGGGCAATCCGGCAATAACCAAGCCGGCAGCAACCATCAACTGGCAGGTCGAACCGGAACAGTGGCTCGCCGTTGTCCCCCGAGTGGCTGAAGAAGCCGCCCGTATGGGCATCCACGTCATCTATCCCAAGGTTTATCTGGACCATGATGAACCCTTCCAATGTGCCGGGATCGTGGCCGAGAATTTTTTTATCTTTCCCAATGGTCGGGTCTACCAGTGCCCGCTCTGCGAAGATCATCCCATCCACAGCTACTGTATCGAGGACAATCAGTTGCTCCATCGAGACGGTTTGAACGAAGACCGTTTCTTTCCGCTCAACATCGCGGAGGGCTGCGTCATGAACCGTCTGCTGCAGCCGGACAATATCAGCTACCATCCGGATGGCACACCGATCCATCGTATTTCCTGCTGCCTGCTCAAGCAAGAGGTGAAACCTGTGCACTCCTAACCAGAGGAGTGAATAGGTGGTGGCGAGAGGCTACCATAACCAAAAAAGGGGGCAACGTACCAAGTACGCTGCCCCCTTTGTTTTTTCGTTACGGATTGTTTAGATTGTGAACTGGGCGACCATCACCTTCAATTTATCGGCAACGTCTGACAGCTCTTTCGCGCTTATCTTGACCTGATTACTGGCTTTGTTCATCTCGTTGGCACTGTGGTTGACCGTCGCGATATCGGAGGCGATCTCGGCGGCTACGGTTGAGCTCTGTGAAACATTCTCATTGACCTCCGTGATTCCCTGAGAGGCCTGCTGGACATTCTGGGCTATTTCCCTGGTAGTGGCAGTCTGTTCCTCTACTGCCGCAGCGATAGTGGAGATGATCTTATCGACATCGGCAATGACCGCACTGATTTCGTTGATCTCTTTGACCGTGACCCCGGTAGCCTGTTGGATATCTTGGATTTTGTTTTTGATATTCAGGGTAGCCCCGGCCGTCTGTTTTGCCAGCTCTTTGATTTCGTTGGCGACCACCGCAAATCCCTTACCGGCTTCTCCGGCCCTAGCAGCTTCAATGGTCGCGTTAAGGGCCAACAGGTTGGTCTGTTCTGAGATTTCGGTGATCACCTCGGTAACTTTGTTGATCTCATCAGCAGCTCTGCCGAGTTCGTGTACTCGTTCGGAGGTTTTGGAAGACTGGTGTACCGCAGCGCTGGTGATCTCTTTAGCCTTGCTCGAATTACTGGCTATTTCGTTAATGGTGGCGCTCATTTCTTCGGTGGCAGCTGCAACCATATTAATATTGACTGAAGCCTGTTCCATGGCGGCCGCTATTGAGGACTGGTTTGCACTCATCTCTTCGGCGGCAGCGGCGACTTGCTCGGATCGTGCCGCTGTCGATTCAGCTCCTGAGGACATCTGGTTGGAAATAGCTGCTAATTGCACCGATGATTCCCCAACCGTGACGACTCCTTTGCTGATATCTCCAAACATCCGGCGGAGATTACCGGCCATCTCGTTAAGCGATTGGGCCAGGATACCGATTTCGTCTTTCTGGTCGACATCCATTGTTTTGGTGAGATCGCCGCCAGCCATGGCCTTAGCCAGATCCACGCCCTTAAACATTGGTTTAGTGATAAGATAGGTCAGGAGAAAACCAAGGGTAACAGCGAGTACGATGCCGACGATTAACACGACGATAGTGATCAGGCGACCCCGGCTCGCGATATCATTGGCAGCCGTAACCGATTGGGTCGCAACCTCGTTGGCCTTTTTTGTCACCTTGTCGATGGCTGCAAAGGTGTTGGTCTGATAGGTTGCTGCTTCCAACAGCAGCAGCTTGTTCATCGCAACGAATTTTTCGTTGGCCTTGTCAGCAAGGGTTGTCATCTTTTTGACCAGAGCAAATACTTGTTCCGATGCCGGTGAAATTTTATTCTCGAAGATTTCCTTGGCCTCGGCTCCTTGACCACCGGCCGCCAGAGTTTTCACTTGGGCGACATTTTTGTGCAGCTCGGCATGAACTGGCTTGAGTTCCTTCACCATGGCTACCATCTCGGGATTGGTGGTGTCCATGTTCTGCATCCATTTACCCAGCGAACAATCGGTGTCACCGGTGCCGCCTTCGAACGGGGTGTTGAAGAGGAGCAGCTTGCCGACCTTGGCGAGCAGGGCGTTGTGGGCGATTTCGAAATCAGCCATATGTTGTTTCATCAGATTGGGGTTGATCATGTCCATAGCGATCAACTCTTTAGAGAGTTCAACCGCTTGGTTATTGACCCCTGCCCACTTGGTGATGTTGGTGGTGAACTCCTGCCATTCACTCTCAACCTGCTTGGCGAGCGGCAGGGTTGTGAATTTATCCTTGGCCTCGCCGTACGCCTTTCTTGAGACGAGTAATTGCTGGTGGGAGAAATTTCGTTGTTCGTTGGTGGCATAGGGAGTTAACAGGGACCGCATCAGGCTGGCGATGGATGCCGCTTCGCTTTTTACGGTCAGGATATTTTGTACAGCGGGGAAAGTCTCGTTGCCGAGCTGCTTTACTCTATCATTGAGTTGACCCTGTTGTGATATGGATAGCAATCCCACCGCTAGGATGATCACCGCGGCCATGACAAAACCGCCAACAAGCTTGATTCCCAATTTAAGATTTTTCACCCCTGAGCTCCTTTGTGTAAAAATGTTTGTCTGATTTATGCTGTTCCGCACAACAGCGTGAACGAAAATAGGCAAATTTTCGTTGTTTTGCACCAAGAAACAACGAGAAAGTGCCGTGATCTTTATCTATGATATAAATAAGTTATATTGCAAACTATGCTTCATTGTCGGGAAATTGACGTTGTAAGTCAAGAGAAAAGAAATTTTTTTAAAGGGTCGGGTGGGTACGCAGGATATGCAAGATGTGCAGGCTGGCTAGTGTACATCTGTTGGGTGGGGGAGGAGAAAGAAGCTCGAGTATGTCTGCCAGAAATGACCGTGTTGATGGAAGAATATGGAATTTTCAGGGGTGCAACTGGGCAATCCATGGTGAAGTAAATGACCTGGATGTTCCGCTAAGGCACTCGCCGATCACTTATAGGGGGGCTCGGAATAGGCGGTGAGGGTGATGGGGAAGGCCGGTCTCTATTGTGGAGCTTAATCGATGACGGCTGGAGACGTTTTTTTGCCTTGAAAAACTCTTCCGGCAATAATACCGGCTTCGTAAAGGGCAAAGAGAGGGAAAGAGAGGAGGGTGGTGGCGGTCAGTTCTCCTGTGGTCAGCAGAAAGGAAAGCACAACGATGGCAATGTAAAAATAGACTCGTTTGTTCCTGAAATGATCGTTGTTGAGGAGGCCGGAGCGGACAGCCATGACCATGAGAAAGGGAATCTCAAAGGCGATGCCAAAGGCCAGAACCATACGGGCGGTGAATGTCAGGTACAATCCCAGCTTGAGCATTGGTGTGAGCGTGGGAGATGCATAGCTCATAAAATAGTGGAGCATCCTGGGGAGGATGATGAAAAAGGCAAATGAGGCACCGCCAGCGAACAGCAGGGTTGCCCAAAGGACAATACGTCGGATGAGCTGTTTTTCTTGGTCGAGCAGTCCGGGCGAGATGAACAACCAGATCTGATAGAGGACAAAAGGAAAACTGACAGCGAGGCCGACGAGCAGGGATAGGCTGAGGTAACTGACAAAGGCTTCGGTCAGCTTGGTGTAGACCAGTTTTCCCAGTTGAGGGTAGGCAAGATAGAGCGGTTGCATGCACCAGCCGGCGACATGATCCTTGAAGATGTAGGCGATAGCACTTGTCAAGACAATGGCCAGGCAGCAACGAATTAACCGCTTGCGCAGTTCTTCTTGGTGCGGCTGGATGTTCTCAAACGCTTCAAGCATTAGTAACTTTTAGCGGGGTAGCTTGATTTTCCGGAGCAGGGGTAGCTGGCGGGTTGCTGGTTAGGGCCGATTCAGCGCTGGTACTTTCGGCAATGGGAGCAGTCGGAATATCTGTAATCAGTGGCGTTTTGTCTTGGGGTGGGGTTGCTATGGGCTGCAAATCAATAATATCTGAATCCTTGTTTTTATCTTGGACCTGATCGGTTGTAGGCAGTTGCCAAGAAGAGGGTTCAACGTCAATCATCTTGCTTCTGAGTTCCTCCGCTGTTTTTTGCAGGTCTGTCTGAACGGAATTCAGGACTTCGCCTTCCTCGGTAAGGTTTTCCTTGACCTGGTTCAGGGTTTTTTTCATTTCCATTATCCCTTTAGCAAGGGAGCGGGCAAGGCCGGGCAGTTTATCCGGACCGACCACGATCAACGCGACGGCAAAGATTACGATCATTTCCGGGAGGCCAATTCCAAACATGGGCAAATACCAGGGCTAATTATTGAGGAAGGATGGCGGGCTTGCCGTTGCAAGGGACCAACTTTACGGGATTTGACCGGTGGTGTCAAGTAGAGGCGGTTCAGCCTTTTGCGCGGGGTTTACGCAGGCCATCGAGCAGGTGGGCGATGGCCAGAATCGGGTGGGACAGCAACATTCTTGGTCCGGCGTAGCGCATCACTTCCCGGATTTTTTCGCGGTTTGCCGGTGTGTAACAGTGCACCGGGCATTCGCCGCAGGTGGTTTTGTGCTCTTGGAAAGGGCAATGGTGCAGGCGGCGGTGGGCGTAGGCAAGGAGTTCCTGGCAATCATGGCAGAGAATGCCATGAGTCCGGTGTCGATCCTGGCAGAAACGCCGAATCATTACTTCGACGGTCCGGGCTTCTCGCTGCATGCGTTTTGATGGATAAGAAGGGGGGCATTTTAACATTTCAGGGCGGATAATTTTAGTTTTAGTCAACCTGATACCTGGAACAGCTTTACATTTTTGTTGGTAAGAGTGTAGAACAAAATTATGGAAAAAACAATCCGACCTCTGAGGGGTGATTGCTGAAATGTCAACCGTTGAGTTTGATATCCGGTGAAGAATGCAGCGAGGTCAGGTTCGGTCGTTTATGGTTTTATTGTTTTGAGTGGTAGGTGCAAGCGTCTATGAGACATGTAAGACGAGTGGTACAAAACTATCCTGTGTCGCACCTGAGAAAACATCACGATTCGATGAGCTTCTTATACAAACTGGTGCTGCTATGAGATATATCGCAATGCTTTCTGTTTTGGCGGTTATGGGAGTGTTTGTCAACTTGGTGCACGAGTCCAATATGTTGTCGTATCTGTCCAGCGACCCCAAGGTTTGTATCAACTGTCATCCCATGATCACTCACTATGCAACCTGGCAGCACAGTTCGCATCGTAATAGGGCAACCTGTGTTGATTGCCATCTCCCGCGCGATTCGTTTGTCAATAAAATGCTGGCAAAGGCAAGAGATGGCTATCACCATTCCGTTGCCATGACTTTAAAAGCATACGGCAACAATCTTCGGATCAGCCCGGATGCAGCGAAAAGAATCCAGGCTAACTGTATCTCTTGCCATCAGGAGGCTGTGTCTCAGATGCTGGCTAACAGTGCACTCTATCAAAAAAACGCCGTTGACGGCATTCAGATGGGGCGGCCTTGTTGGGATTGTCACCGGACCGTGCCGCACGGGACCATGCGGAATTTGTCAGCCACCCAAAATAATTTTTGAATCAAGGTACTCTAGGATATTAACCAGGAGAATATTCATGAAAAAATCATCTATTATCTTCATCCTCTGTGTGCTCGTTATGGTGCCGATGGTGTTGCTAACCCTCTCCATCAAGGAGAACAAGGCTGAGCAGCAGACGATTAACGCTGTCCCGGCTATCAAGGATACTGAAACCCGATCTTCGGAATGGGGCAAGCTGTACCCGCGACAGTATGACACCTACATGCAGACCAAAAAGAGCGATGAGATCAAGGATGTATTGAAGCAGGATCCTGCCCTGGTGGTCATGTGGGCTGGTTATCCCTTTTCAAAGGATTACAACAAGCCACGCGGTCATTATTACGCCCTTGAGGATAATATCAACACCCTGCGTACTGGTGCCCCGGTCGATGCTAAGACCGGTCCTCTGCCAACTGCCTGCTGGACCTGTAAATCACCTGATGTGCCCAGGTTGATCAAGCGCGACGGAGAAATGGAATTTTATACCGGCAAATGGGCTAAGTATGGTGATGAAGTTGTGAACCCTATCGGTTGTGGCGACTGTCACGACAACAAAACCATGAAGCTTACCATAACCCGTGATTACCTCAAGCGTGCCCTTGAGGCTGAAGGCCGCCTGAAAATCGCTGATATCACCCACCAGGACATGCGTTCTCTGGTTTGTGCACAGTGTCACGTGGAATATTATTTCAAGAAAACCGAGTGGGAAGACAAGGGCGAGAAAAAGACCGCCATGGTTGTGACCCTGCCTTGGGCAAAAGGGTTATCAGCCGAGAACATGGAAGACTATTACGACAATTATAACTTTTCCGACTGGACCCATCAGTTGAGCAAGACCCCGATGCTCAAGGCACAGCATCCCGATTATGAAACCTTCACCACGGGGGTGCATTACCGTAATGGTCTTGCCTGTGCAGACTGTCACATGCCCTATGTCCGAGAGGGAGGCGTTAAGTATTCAAGTCACAATGTTGGTAATCCATTGAATAATATTGCCAATACCTGTCTCAACT
>CAITZN010000545.1 GCA_903896915.1 uncultured bacterium | reverse complement strand
TTCTTTTTTGGTCTTTTTTAAAAAAATAACGATTTTTTTTTAAAGTTTTTTTCTGCCGCAACCGATAAAGAGCTAACAGGAAGCATAATCTCCTGTTCGAGAGAGGCCAGGATGGCCCGCTTACGCTGCAGGGAGGCAGAAAAACCATGGTAAATACCATAAGTAACACCCAGATTCAGACGACTTCCACCTTTCAGAGCTTAAAACTGGACGCTTCCATTGTTTCCAAAAGCACTGAAGATGGGTCCCAGACGAGCGTATCCGATACAATCAGTCTGCGCAGCGAGTCCACCCAGTCCGTTACCTACTCTGGCACGATGCAAATGAACGCCAGCGATACGTCACGATACGGGATGCTCCAGAATTTGGTAGCCAACCTGCTGAGAGAACAAGGCATTGACACCAAGATAGCTACTGGCACCGGCGAAATCGATATCGCTGCCATAACCCCCCAGGAAGCCCAGGCACTCGTTAGCGATGACGGGTATTTTGGTGTGCAACAGACATCCGACCGGATTTTTCAATTTGCTGTAGGAATAGCCGGGGGGGATCCATCACGCATCGATGCGATCAAGGAAGGTATCAACAAAGGATTTGCTGAAGCCAAAAAAGCCTTCGGCGACTGGTTGCCTGATATCTCCTACCAGACCTACGATGCAGTGATGAGTAAATTGGATAGCTGGGTGGCAGAACCGAAGGCTGTGGCCTGATACTTTTTCATACAGGTGAATGTGATGACCGTAGAATTTTTTGGGGTAAGAGGCATGGGGCAGGTAGGTGGTCTCAATAAATTAGGCCCGTTGGGTGACGCCAAGAAAACGGCAAAGACTGAAGGCAAGGAAAATGCTTCCTTCTCGTCTGCTCTCCAGGGAGCCTCCGCCGCTCAGGCTGCCGGCAAGGTGGAAGATCCAGAGCGCGCCGCACGCGTGCAAGAGCTGAAGGCCCAAGTCAGCAGTGGTCAGTACCAACCGGATCTACACAAAGTAGCTTCCAACCTGTTAAAGTTCTTGGTTGAGCGTTGAACAATGGACCGCGAAACCGTCCGTGATTTACTGCTCCAGCTGCGAGACACCATCCGCGCCGAGCGTGAACATGCCAAAGCTCTCGACATGACGGCCATGATGGCTGATATCAAACGGAAGGAAGTACTTATCCAAGCACTTAACGGTGCAGGACAGCTTCACCCTGATGACCGAGAATACGCCCTGGATATTCAGAAAGAAAATCGACAGAATGCTTTCCTGTTCCGGTCAACCTTGCATTGGATTCAAGACACCATGGAATTTTTCGGCCGGAAAACCGTGCCGATAACCTATAGCCAATACGGACGCTCCCAAAACAACACCATCAATGGTCGCCTGCTTTCCGGCAGTATTTGACAGGTCCCCGTTTTACTCCGTACCCCGCTGTTCGTTACCCCCTCCCCCTCCTTTCTCTTTACAGCATCGTCACTCCCGCTCCAACTCCACAATTCATCAGTTTAAGCTAAATTCGAGCAACAGTTCTGCCGATAGTATCATAAGGTAACAATTCGTCGCTGTGGCGTTACACTTCCATGGCAACGCAGGGCTCCAGGCCATACAGACCTACTGATGCCGAACCTGGTATAACAAGGATACAAGAGCAGCCATGTCGAGTCTTCTCAATGCATTAAACGCTGGCAAAACAAGCCTGCTGACCAATCAAAAATCGATTGAAATCGTTGGCAACAATATAGCCAATGTCAACACTCCTGGCTATTCCCGTCAGACGGCGGTACTGACGGAGATTCCTTCAGTCACTTTTGGCGATTTTTTTGTCGGCCAGGGCGTGACGGTTTCCAATGTTTCTCGGGATTACAGTTCCTTTATT
>CAITZN010000544.1 GCA_903896915.1 uncultured bacterium | reverse complement strand
TGTTTTCATGTTTCACCTTCCTTGTCGCGCCATTATTGGCGACGATGACAATATACCACAATCCTGCAGGAATGGGATTGAATATTGCGCGCGACAGACCCGCCCTGAAAAATACTGACCTTCAAAAAGATCCAGGCAAGGATGCAAACGGCGCTCTTATGAATTCATCTATGCCACCACCCTGATAGCTGACTACTGACATAAAAACTGGCAAAGGATATTTACTGGTCTGAGAATTTCCTTGAAAAAGTTGATGGCCTACACTTAATAGCAGACTGCTAACTAGAGCATTTACCGCTCGAAGCGGCAGCCGTTATCGGTCGACTCACCCATCATGTACGGAGGAATGCCATGCAGGAAAAAATTTGCAGTGTGCTTCGAGAGATCGCAGCAGGAACCGGCCGGATCACCGCACTAACCGGGGCAGGAATCTCGGCGGAAAGCGGCATCCCCACCTTTCGCGGACCGGAGGGCTACTGGACGGTCGGATCCAAAGTTTATCAACCCCAGGAAATGGCAACCTTTCACATGTTTTCTCAGATGCCCGACGAGGTCTGGAAATGGTATTTGTACCGCATGGGGGTCTGCAGGAAAGCGGAACCGAATCCAGGTCACCTGGCCCTGGTGGCCATGGAGCGGCACTTCGGCGACCGTTTCACCCTGATCACCCAGAATGTCGATGGCCTGCACCTACGCTCTGGCAACACCCTGGCGCGTACCTATCAGATCCACGGCAATGTCGACTATATGCGCTGTTCCCTGGAATGCAGCACGATAGTCTATCCAATTCCTGAGGCAGTCCTCCCCAAATCCAAGGAAGAGAGCCTCACCGAGACCGACCGAAAAAACCTGCGCTGCCCGCTCTGCGGCGCTCGTTCAAGGCCCCACATACTGTTGTTCGACGAGAGCTATAACGAACACCACTACCATTTCCACAGCTCACTCAAAGCTGCCCAGGAGACCGCCCTGCTGCTCGTGGTCGGCACTGCCGGCGCCACCAACCTGCCCAATCAGGTGGCTCGCGAGGTATATCAACGTAACGGGGTGATCATCGATGTCAATATTGAGTTCAATCCATTTGCTAAACTAGCTGAGAGCAGCACCAGAGGGTTTTTCATTCAAGAAGCAAGCGCCTCAGCTCTGCCCGCTATTCTTGAGGCGATGACTGAGGGCTGATTCCCGTCACAATAATTTATCACTTGGTACGTTACAAAAGTATATTCACACGACAGAGTTGACCTGGTTGAGAGTTCAGCGTATCCTGACAAGATTGTTGTTGCTCTCTTCAAAAGGAAGATATGGATATTAAAAAATTACGCAAAGAGTACATAAGTCCGGTACTCAGCCGAGAGATGCTTGCCCCCGACCCCCTACGCCAGTTCGAACAATGGTTCAACGAAGCCTGCAAGGCCGAAGTGCCCGAGCCCAACGCCATGAGCCTGGCCACCGTAGCGGCTGACGGCCAGCCGACCCTGCGGACCGTGCTCCTGAAGCTGTTTGACCATGAGGGCTTTGTCTTTTTCACCAATTACAGCAGTCGCAAGGCGCAGCAGATCGCTGAAAACCAGCAGGTGGCCCTGTTGTTCCCCTGGATTACACTAGCACGTCAGGTATCCATCACCGGAGTTGCTGAAAAAATTAGCGTGAGCGAATCAGCCCGCTATTTTGCCAGCCGACCCCGCGACAGCCAGTTGGGAGCCTGGATCTCGCAGCAGAGTTCGGTGCTCTCCTCCCGGCAGCTGCTGATGATGGAGCTGGATAAGATCAAAACTAAATTTCTGAACGGCGAAATTCCCCTGCCCGATTTCTGGGGCGGATACCGGGTACGTCCAGCCAGCATCGAGTTCTGGCAGGGACAGACCAGCCGTCTTCATGACCGTTTTCTCTACACCCACCAGAATGATGGCAGCTGGTCGATTGAACGACTAGCGCCCTGACCGGTGTGTGATCAACACCCTGTCGCTTCTACCCATTCACCTATTTAAACACCAATACTGAGCTAATCATGCGTATCCCTTTTCTGTGTTCGATGCTCCTTATCCTTTCGCTCTCTGCCTTTGCTGATGACCAGACCGTTCCTCCTCCGCAGACAGATCAGCCCGTGATGACGGAGTCGCAACAACCATCCACGCCGGTGGCCCCTGCAACACCTGACGGGCTTAGCTTACCGGCAGCACAACAGGCCGAATCGCCACAAACCACCACTACGCAGCTCGAAGAAACACCTGTTAAATCACCGGAGCCGACCCAGACAACCGCTCCTGGCAATCCCGATGTGCCATTGGCTGAGCCTGTGGCCACAACCAAAAAAACAGTAACTATAAAAACTACACCAGGGAAAATCACATCCCCTAAAAAAGCTAACGGATTGCTGAATACTGTCCCGCCTCTGCTCGTTCCTGCAGCCGAAAAACCGGCACATCCGAAACCGCAACCCTTGTCTTGGGCCACGCACTTTTCACGGCAGCAACCCGTCCGCCAGATACTTATCGTCCCGCCCCTGCTCGCCGGCATACGCTCTGCTACGCACACAATGGCTAACTTTGCCGAGGAAATCGAGACCTCAAGCAAAATCGAATCCATCCTCACAAAAAAGCAGGTGCACCAGGAAACTCGAACCGACAATGGGGTCGAATCCTTGGACATGCTGGCCTCTCTGATCGATTTACAGAAAAACATCAAACAGCAGATAACAATCACCAGTAAAAAACTAAAAACCAGTACTTCGGATACTGAAAAAAAAGAGCTGCAGGAAGAGCTGACCAAACTGGACAAGCAATTGTCCGAGACCGGTGACGATTTCGAAAGGATCGCTACCGGAGTAGAACCTGCAGTCTTCACAGTACAGAAAAAGGTGAGCTTCAGCTGGAAAGATGAACTCAACTCCCTTTTGGAACCAAGCATCAAAGAACTCAAGCAGTTAACCGCTCGCGCCCGTCACAAATCCCATCTCAAAGAGACTATCAGCGATTACGGAAAACAGGCGGCCACTGCGCACCAGGCGGTTGAAAATCTCAACAAACTCCTCCATGAAACAAAGAACCCCAAAATTAAGGCCAGCATGGGCGAATTACTGCCGGCCTGGCAAAATGTTGAGAAGCGGATTCGCAACAAACTGGAATTGGCCCAACTGGAACTTGCCCAACTGGAAAACAAGGACAGCTCCCTGATTAAAAGTTCAGGTAACTCCGTTCGGGAATTTTTCCGGACCCGTGGCCTATACCTGGCAATCGCCCTTTTCGCCTTTATTGTCATCCTTTTGGCCTTCAAGCTGCTCTCCCGTTTCGTTTTTTACATCCTTCCGGGTGCCCAGAAGGAACAGCGACCCTTCCATGTCCGCGTCCTCGATATCTTTTTCCAGGTTTTTTCTGTTATATCGGCAACATGCGGCCTCATCTTCGTGCTCTATACCGCTGAAGACTGGTTCCTGCTCAGCATGACGCTTATCCTCTTTTTCGGCCTAATCTGGACGGTACGCCAGGCCCTACCCAAAATGTGGCAGCAGGTCAGGATGGTCCTCAACATGGGATCAATCCGCGAAGGAGAACGCATCATCTATAATGGCGTGCCCTGGAAGGTGGAGTCGCTCAACGTCTTCTGCAAGCTGTACAACCCTGCCCTGGCCATGCACCTGCGTATCCCGATCGAAAACATGGTCGGCCTCATTTCCAGGCCCTATCACATCGATGAGCCCTGGTTTCCCTGTAAAAAAGGGGATTGGATCTCCATTGACGGCAAAATCTTTGCCAAGGTGGCCAGTCTTTCCCTGGAACAGGTTGAACTGGTTGAAGTCGGCGG
>CAITZN010000543.1 GCA_903896915.1 uncultured bacterium | reverse complement strand
CCGACCTTGCCGATATCGTGAAGAACCGAAGACAGACAGATTTCCTTGACAAAGTCAGCGGTGACCAGATGTTCGAAGTCTGGTTCTCCGGCGAGTTCGTCAGCAAGAATCCGAGTGTATTCCCTGATTCGAAGCAGATGGGCGCCGGTGTTCTCGTCCCTGCACTCGGCTAGGCGGGACAGTCCAAAAATTGCAGACTGCCTTGAGGAATCGATCAATTGCATCGATTCCAGCACCTTTCTTTCCATTTCCTTGGTGGCAGTGATATCCCGGATGATCAACTGGTAATGCTCGCCCCCCCCGGACATATCAACCTGGTTGCCGCTTAACTCCACCTCAAAATTCCGACCTTGGTTAGTCCGCATCTGGATTTGCACTCCCCAAATCTCTTCTCCCAGATGCAGACGATTGATCACTGTTTCACATAACCCCTCCCGCTCCTCGGGCACCACGAAATCGGTGAACAGTTTACCCTCAAGCTCTTCCGGTGTCCCCTCAAGGAGCTCAGCGCCATGCAGGTTGACCATCCGGATGGTGCTATCCCGATCGATCAGCACCACTAAATCGAGAATGCTGTTATACAGATCGTAGAATTTGAGATCTGACTCTTCGAGCAGGGCCATCCTCATCCTGACGAGTTCTTCCAGATTATCGTTGTAGTGCTTGAATTCATAGCTCATCGCCTGCAGATTTTTCTTCGCCCGCAACGATTTAAGAAGAGTCTGCATTTCATCGAAACACTGTGCCGAGGTAACCACAACGATGGAAAAAAAGAAGAAGCTGTTGTTGACCAGATAGATCAGGCCCCGGTCGTCCAAAGGGGGAGATCCGAAATATACGATCAAGGCGTATACCAGATAAGTTGCCCCACCGAGGAGCAGCGCCTGAGCAACACTGAGAGGGAGAACCGAGAACCCTCCGGCGATCATCAGCAGGATACCTACGTAATAATCTGAGGTATAACCGCCGAGCTTGACCGTCATCAACGAAATAGCCAGGGCTCCGAGCAGCATGGCCGTGTACATGATCGGCCGGGCGTGGGCCTTGCACTCGGGATATTCGAGAACCTGCAGGCAGCAGAGAAAAAATAGCACCGAAACCAGGCGATACGAGGAAAAAAGGGCGAAATCCACACGGTAGCAGATGAAATCGAGCAAGGCGAACAGGGAGAAAAAGACCACCCCCAGCCACAAACAAATCCGTGTCCGTTGATAAAAGAGGTCGTGCAATTCACCTGCCTGGATTGCCGGCGAAGTATCGACAGCAACGCCCATGGATTATTCCTTGGTGGCCATGGCAAAGAGGTTGACGTTTTCCTGCTCGGCGATGATAGTCACCCGCTCGCCAAAGGGCGTAGGGGCGAACAATTCCCGTAAGTCCTCCTCGGTACGATAAATCAACTCCCACTTGAGGAGCTTGTCGAGAAAGAGGCTATCGGGGTAGAAGGTGAAATTTCCGAGCAGTAGCGTGCCGCCAGGCTTGAGATGACGGTAGCACTGGGTGATTAGGGCGCGGAACAGACGGGGATCGAGATAATCGCAGAGCCCAGAAGAATAGATGATGTCCAGCGGTTCGATGTGATGACGCGCCCGGCCGAGCGACCATTTAATGACATTCTCACTCATCAGCCGGATCGAAGCGCGGTGCGGGAAAATATTGACGTACTGATTGGTGTATTGCAGGGCCTCGGAGTCGATATCGACACACAAAGCCTCGATGCTTTCACTGTATTCGCACTCGGTGAGGAAATCGAACAGCTCCCGGTTGGGGCCGCAGGCCAGATTCATGATCCGGGTGATGCCGCCTCGGGCGGCGATCGCCCCGCTGAGCCGCATCAACTGGTTCTTGAGCAACAACCGCCGGCCGCGGATAGCCAGCGCACCAGGCCTCTGCAGACAGAATTGGTCGATGATCTCGCCCAGCTTGCCTTCTCCCTTGGGCTGATTGGCATAGATGTGCTCCATCATTAGAAAATCGCCGGCATACCCCTTGGGCTTAAAATAGGCGCGCTCCGCAAACCGGCTACGCATGAAATAGGGAAAAATCTCTTTAAAGACATACCCCCACATCACCTCTTCATAACCGCTCCCCTGCATGGTCTGCTCAAACTCGCCCAGCGCGCCGTTGAGATGGCCGAGGACTGCATGGCATCGGGCCTCACTTTCGGGATCCTGCGCCCCCTCGGCCTCGACCTTCTGTAACCGGTGGGAGAGATTGAACAGCTCGGACTTAAACTCCTCCATCCGGCTGCTGATGCTGTGCCACTGTGAGGAACGGACCAGCGGCGCCGGCAGTGGTTTGGATTCGGTATAGCGGCTGGAGTGACGGGTGGAAAGTGATTCGGCGTAACCGGCGATCGGTTCGCGCTCTCCGGCAATCCGTCTGAATTTACCACAGATTTTCTGGGTGAGCAGGACGATGAAATCCATATAAAGCTCAGGTTGTTCCGACCGCAGAGCATCCATCACCAGCGTGTCGAAAATGCCAATCCGTGCCTCTCCCACCGCCTGGATATCGCGAACCCGGGATTCGCCATCGAAAAAGCCAATTTCACCAAAAAATTCGCCAGCTCCGATCAGGGCAACCGTAATCCGAGTCGCATAGGGATCGGTATAACTCACCTCGACCGTGCCGCTGATCAGATAGTAAAAGGCTGTCGTATCCTCTCCCGGTGCAAGAATTGGTTCACCCGCATTGAAAAAGCGTACCGTTGCGAAGTCCAAAGCACGCTCCAACAGAGGAATTACGCCAGATGATTGGCTAGGAGATGTTGCCCCCTTGGGTGATTGGATTAACATAATGCTCCTACTGACTGGCGACTATGACCAGCCGGATTGCTCTTTGGTAAACACTCATGTAAAAAAACTGTATTAAAACCTGGTGATAACTCCGATGGTCACCGCGTGGGCGCCGCCTTCGGTAAAAGTGCCAGCGATTCCGGGCAGACCGGCAGCACCCTCATTGGCAACGGTGCGGCTTTCGGTGCGGTGGTACATGTAGGAAAGACCGAATTCCATCGCGGCAGAAGCTCGATAGCGCACGCCTGCGCAATAAATCATGGCATCAGCATCGGGCAGTTCAAATCCCAGGGTGGCGTCCGGCACTGGCGTCTGATCGTATGCAAGTCCCAATGTGGTTGTCCAGCGTTCGTTCCACTCATAACTCAGACCGATCCGATAGGCATTGGTGTCCCTCCAATTTTTAGCAACAGGTCGATCAAAACCATCGAAAACGGTTCCAAGAAAATTTTGACCGTAATCGAAATCCAACACCTTAAACGATGACCAGAATGTTCGATCCCAACCTAGCTCGACGGTCAGACGATCGATAGTGTATGAGGTAGCCAAACTGAAAACCGCAGGCAGCGGCACCCCGATCTTAGTGCTTCCGGAATACGATGCGAGCGGCGAAGTGCCCAGCCAGGCCCCTAACTGGCCATTGCCGGACAAATTCAGATCAACCTCGGAGCGGTAGGTCGCGGCAATGCTCCAGGCCTGCTGCGGTCGAACAGTCAGGGCAAGGTTATAACCCATCTGTATATCGGTACCATCCGAGGAACGGTTAAGCGATGTTAATGGCGCCACTTGACTAAAGGGCGGATTACCCACCGTGCTGTCCACCTTACCCTTGCCATAGAGTAACCGTACACCGCCGCCAATATGTAACCATTCAGCCAGTTCATAAGACAGGGTGGGGTTGCCTTCCACCACAAAAAGAGAAAATTGTTCAGCACTGGCCTGGGGAAAAGGCTGCTGCCACTGCTTGGACAGGCCGTACGGGTAGGTCAGAGAAAAACCGAAACGCAGAGCACCGTATCGGGGAGAAACCGTATGCAGCAGCGGCATGAAAAACAGCTCGCTTTCAGAGGAACCATCGAGCAGAGTACTGCGGGAATCATGATATTTGATGGGCGGCAGACCAAGTAGGGTCAAACTGGATTCCACCTGCCAGTTGTCCGACAAATCACACATATTTGCGGGATTGTAATAACTGGAATCGGGCCCAGGAGTAAAGGCAATATGCGCCCCAGCCAAACCGACTGCACCGAGAGACTGGTTGGTTATGCGAAAACCAGAGGCGGTTGCTGGAACCGGCGCACAGAGCAACAAAAACAAAAAACATGCACAGGCTGCCTTAACTCGCTCCTGCCGAGCGACCTGATCGATATCATCTGCCAAAACAGGCCTCCTTATAAGAAAAACATATTTTAACCTGGATCAGGGAAAGCACCAACTATCGGCAGAAACAGCAATAGCTCTTACACTTCCTGTTCGTCCACTCGCCGCATTCCCTCCATGATCAAACCCATGAAGCCGCCGATGACCGGAAGCTCCTTTTCCTCGGAGGAAAGCCCGGAGGTGTAGGTGAAATTCCCCTCTCCTTTTGCCAGTAAGGAAAAAAATGCCTCTTTTCCAGTTAATTCTTTGTAGTGAACCTTGACCAACTCACCCTCGTTGAATGTGATTCCGGCACTACCATCATCGAGAACCAGCTGTACCTTTCCGGTTTTCTGACTGGAATTGATCAGCTGAAACAATTCAACGGTATTGATTTCCGACAGCCTGCCCGTCATGCCTGAACTGATGGTACCAGCCCGTATGGTATTGGCCTGCGAGCGGTCCACCAGCATTCTGTAGAAAAACACCTGTAACACAGGGTATTTATTCAGAACATGCTTAAAATCCTTGCTGGACAAAATCGCGAGGTTGGTCTTTTCCCGGGAATGGATGGAGGTGGTTACCGGTTCGCCGGACAGCAGGCTCATCTCGCCAAAAATTTCTCCGGAGGTCATCTCGGAAAGGGTCTGCCCTTCATCGCCGATAACAGCTACCCGACCTTCGAGCACAATATAGAGACTGGTTCCGGGGTCACCTTTCTTCAGAATGATTTTATTTTCACTGAACTCCTTTAATTGCAGTTGGGCAGAAAGATCACGAAGACTGTCCTCATCCAGTGGCTCAAAAATGTCCAGGCTACGGAGTACATCAAAGAATTTATCCAGATGGCGCATTCGTGCCCGTTGCTCGGCGACAGCCAATAGCTTCATCTGCAACGTAGCAAATTCTCTTGCTTTTTTGAATTCAAACCGGATTAGACCAACGCATCCACCACATTCAAACTTAAATTTTTTGACTCCTGAAGGGGTAAACCGTTCCATACTCTGCTTGTCGGCAACAGCCTTCATCAACTCACGCACCAACATCAGGCACGCAGGCTTAGCCTCGGGGACGGTTAATGCATCGTTTTCCACCTTGAGTTCCTCGCCAACATTGTAAATCGGACAGGATCGTTCTTCGGTGATAATAAATATTGCGTTACGGTACTCCACTCAACAACTCCTCCTGGAATCTGCTGAACTTCACGAGAAAAAAGCCGTGATCTTCCGACAAGGCAAAGGACTCATCATGGATGATCAATCGGAACGGCCTAACAGCAGATAGATGAGAACACCAAGTATCCCCGCCCCCCCAAAAAGAACCGGCAATATTTTGGCAACCCGCAACTCTCCACCGACCACTAAGGTTTGCATGTAGGGAGTTCCCGAGGCATACCAGACCCCCAGGATGATCCCCAGGATAATCAGGTCACGAAAGGCTTGTTTAAAAAGAAGATATCCAGTGCCCGATACAAATGGCACCAGGAACCAAGGATTGGTAGACAATCCCATATAATCGACATCTTTGATCTGCTTCGGCAGGTTTGTTTCCTGCACAAAACGCCCTATGGTCTCGATGATCGCCCCGAAATCCATTGTTCTCTCCCTAGTTGAATGTACAAAATTCGTTTCAATACAAGAAATATGGTCCTGCTGGATGGCTAGCGACTGAGAGCATTCCGTGCCCCTCTGCCATACAGGACAAGCTTGTAATATTCCTTATAGCTTCATGGTATCAATGCCGAACCGGTTCGTCAAAATGAAAACGATAACCTTCCAGTTTCTCATCGGCACTCTTTTCACCTTCGTTAACACGGCCTGTGCGTATGTCTTCGGCACATCAAGATTGAAACATGGTTTCACTTGCGACCTCAAAGGAATGCATGGTAGTAAAAGCATGTTGTCACAAAAGTTGCTTCATATTATTGGACGACAAAGTAACAACCACCATTTGAGTCTCCTACGAATTTTTAGCAGATAGGCTCTATTAAACTAGGCGACACGCGCGATTTCATCTCTATTATTGCTGATAATTGCCTGCTGCCATCCTATAATCCATCGCTATCCGACGATGCACCTGCCATGAGTAGTATTCTGACCCCCCAACAATCGGTTTTTTCGGCTATGCTGCAAGAGGGCCCCTTCGCCATTGAGAATGCCCCGCCCCTGGCACATCCCTTCTCGAGCGAAACAAAGGCCTGGGTTAAAAAAATTCATAACAACCAGCTACTGAAAACCAAATACCGCTCCGTACGCAATCAGATCTTTGATCTCCTGGGTATCAACACCTTCGACGAGATTCTGGTGCTGATCCATGACAAAACTCTACGGGCCGAAACAGCGGAACGAGCCCACCTCCTGCTCGGCAATATGTTCGGCATTGAAGGATCGAGCCGGGAAGTCATTCGCCATCTCAACGAATACGCCAGGACCGCGGATGATGTCATCAACTCATTGCGCGCCAAAGTGCTCGCCCCCTACAGTTCCCATATCGAAACCACCAACGAAATTGTTACCGCCTGGGATCCGGTCGAACTGCTGCTGGCGATTTTTGATGACCGGTATCATAAGAAAGCCCGCTTTGAAGCAAAAAGAAAGCTGGCGCTCATGGGGTTGGCCGGATCGATTGACCAAAGGGAACGGGAAACACGGATTGCTGAGAAATTTTCAGGATTTCTTAATTTCCTCAATGCCTACGTCTGGAGTCCCGATTACAAGATTGGCGACCTGGACATCCGCTATCTCTACAGCACGCACCACAAAAAAGACTTCAGCTGCACCACGGTCAACGTACTCTCGGAACAGGAAGCCCTCTCGGTGACGCCATCCACAGGTGAGAAACTCACCCTGATCAAACGGCGAAGGTTTCGCGATAAAGATGCCGATATCCCCATCTATGTCACCATCCGCAAAAAACCGCCTGCGGCCAAGGTCCTCAAACTTCTGCGTAAGAACGAAAAAAATCCGGCAACTGCGGTGGACGATGAACTGGGGCTGATGGCGGTACTTGACTCGGTGAACGATGTCAAACGATTCGTCCGCCATCTGACACGCAGTGCAGCCAGAGCCAAGTCATTCATGACCCTGGAGGATATCT
>CAITZN010000542.1 GCA_903896915.1 uncultured bacterium | reverse complement strand
GCCTGGCCCGCCCCCACCCCGGCCTGCTCAGCGATGGCAGCTATAGGGGCGCCATGGAAGCCATGCTCGGTAATGAGCTCGAGAGCCGCTTTGAGTATTTCTTGTCGTTTTTCTGAGGTTGCCATGCGCAATGTCCTGGTTGCGGAGTGAACGTTCACTCCTTTCTAGGGGGTTTTTGTGCGGATGTCAAACTTTTCTTTTCTTAGGGAGGAGTGTTCCTGCGTTTGCGCAAGGAAAGGGGCCGACAAATTATATCAGGTTATTGCAAAGGACTTTGAGACAAACGGATTCTTTGAATATCCCTAGTTGGTCAGTCCCGCTGGCCGAATTGCTCGTAGCTGACCTGATTGAAGCACAGGGTGTTAAGGGGATGCCCGTTTTTACTGTCCATCGGATAGCCGATGCCGATGATAGCCAGCACCATCATGCCTGGCGGCAGTCCCATCAGATCGGTGAGATAGGTTTGCGAGCTGGTTGTATCCTCACGCTCACGCAGCCGGATCTGGACCCAGCAGCTGCCCAAACCGAGGTCGGTGGCTTCCAGGTGAATGAGAGTGGCGGCAATGGCGGCATCTTCCACCCAGACATCAGACTTGGCGGGGTCGGCGCAGACCATAATCGCCAAAGGGGCATTGTTTAGAAAGGTGGCACCGTGAGCCTTGGCGACAGACAGTTTATCGAGCCGCTGCTGATCGGTGACCACGATGAATTCCCACGGGTTGTTGCCTTTTGATGAGGGCGAGCGGAGCGCTGCCTCCAGCAACAAATCGAGTTTTTCCTGCTCCACGGGCTGGTCCTTAAAGCGGCGGATGCTGCGGCGTGCGCGTAAGAGATCGATCAACATGGGATTCCTCACTTGTTGAGATTGAAAGTCAGGCCAATGCGGTAGCTATTTCTTGCTGTATGGCTTTGATGCAGACGTCGGGATCGGAAGCGTCGCGGATGGGACGGCCGATGACCAGGTAATCGGCGCCATCGGCGATAGCCCTGCCAGGCGTGGCTACCCGCTGTTGGTCGTTAAGATCGGCTCCGGTTGGGCGGATTCCGGGGGTAACCATGGTGAAGCTCTGGCCGAGGTGTTGCCGCAAGAGCGATGCCTCTCGGGCCGAACAGACTACCCCGTGGCAGCCGAGGCGCAATACGGTTTCGGCGCGCTGCAGGACCAAATCGTCCACCGTGCCCTGATACTGTAGCTCCGCCACCTGTTCGTTGCCGAAGCTGGTAAGCACGGTCACTGCCAGGATCTGGATGCCAGTGTTAGCCGCCAAGGCCGCCTCAACCACCGGCCCGTAGCCGTGCACCGTGGTAAAGGTGATGCCGCGGTCGGCAAACTGTCGCACTGCCAGCTGTACGGTGGCCGGGATGTCGTAGAGTTTGAGATCGAGCATCACCTTGCAGCCTTTGTTAACGATGTACTCCACCACCGGCCAGCCGCCGGCAAAAAACAGCTGCAGACCGACCTTGAAGAAACGGATCTGTCCTGCCAGCCGGTCCACCAAGGCCAGGGCTGCGCGGGGATCGGCCAGGTCGAGAGCAAAGATGATACGGTCTTCCAGGGGAATAGGTGGGGTGTTCATGCCCGGATCATCTCCTCGGCAAGCATGCGATCCGCAAAATCAAGGACGAACTGCCGTTGGCCCGGAGTGGTCTGGGCGATACAGGTACAGTGCATATTGCTGGCACTGCGGACCAGGAGTTCAAAACGGAGCGAACTCTTTTCGATAATCACGGTAAAGTAGAAGGGGCCGCAGTCCTCATGACCCTGTTGTTCCGGTCCCAGCAGGTCCGGGGGCACGCTGAGGAAATAGACGCCCTCAAGTGAACTCTGCTTCAGGGTCCGCTTGAGATAGCTGTCGAGGTTGTCGCGTTCCAGAAAAGAAATTTCGTCAATTACATACTGTCGCATGGTGGTTTTCCTTTTGGTACCGGGGACAGAATGATTTTCACCAAAAGACGCGAAAAAAATTCAGTCCCCTCTTACGTTACAATGAGAAGGCAATGTTTACAGATATTCAGCCGCGAGCGAGGCCAGGTGGCTGCGCTCGGAACGGGTCAGCGTGATGTGGCCGCAGGTTGCATGCCCCTTGAGCCGCTCGACCGTATAGGTAAGGCCGTTACTGCTGGCGTCGAGATAGGGATTGTCGATCTGCTCGGGGTCACCGGTCAGCACCATTTTGGTGCCTTCACCGGCGCGGCTGATGATGGTTTTAACCTCATGCGGCGTCAGGTTCTGGGCCTCGTCGATAATCACGTACTGGCGCGAGATGGAGCGGCCCCGAATATAGGTCAGGGCCTCGAGTTCGATCTGGTCGTCCCTGATCATGCGATTGATGCCCAATTCGGCTGTTTCATCCTGCTTGCCGCCATTGGTCAGCCCCATCAGGTAGGAGAGATTGTCAAAAATCGGCTGCATCCACAGCTTCATCTTGTCGTCTTTGGTGCCGGGAAGATAGCCAATATCACGGCCAAGCGGGATGACCGGACGGGACACCAATAGTTTTTCGTAGCGGCTGCCTTTGAGGGTGTTGGCCAGCCCTGCGGCCAGAGCTAGCAGGGTTTTGCCGGTCCCGGCCTGGCCGACGAGCGATACCAGAGCAACCTCAGGGTCCATCAGCAGTTCCAGAGCCGCTCGTTGCTCCATGCTGCGGGGACGGAGGTGCCAGGCGCTTTCATAGGCGGGGTTGAGCGGTTTCAGCTGATGATTGTCTACCGCCCTGCCGATGGAGGTGTGTTTTTCGTTAGCCGTATCGACCAGGAGCACGAACTCGTTGGGCTGGAATTCCTCGTTGTCAAGCAGCAGGCTTTTCATTTGATGTAACTTGCTGATGGTTGCCGCGTCCACCTGGAGACGGCGAAAACCGGTGTACAACTGGTCGAAATCGGTTTTTTCTTTCTCGAAATCGGCAACCTCGATCCCCATGGCATCGGCCTTGAGACGGGCGTTGATATCCTTGGAGACAAAAATGACCCGCTTGCCCTGTTTGAGGAGGTTGTAGGCAGTGGCGATGATGCGGTTGTCGGGAATGTTGAGATCAATACAGGTCCCGTGTGCCTCCTCCTTTTCCATGGTGATCCGGACGAAGCCGCCAGCCTCGGTGCGCACACCGGTCCCGAGGCTGCCCTGAACGCGCAGGCTGTCAAGGGTGCGGATAACGTGGCGGGCGTTGCGGCCCAACTCGTCGTTGTTTTTCTTGAATTTATCCAGCTCCTCGATCACCGTCATCGGCAGGATAACGGTGTTGTCACCAAAGCTGGTGATAGACAGGCTGTTATGGAGCAGGACATTGGTATCAAGTACGAAAAATTTATCGGACATACGATTCCCGTTGGCTGAAAGAATGGGCCTCTTG
>CAITZN010000541.1 GCA_903896915.1 uncultured bacterium | reverse complement strand
GTCAGGGGATAGCTTGGCCATGGGGAGTGTCTCGCCGTAAATTCAGTAAACCCGAGAATGGACAATCAGCAGGTTGCACGGCAGGTTTTCCAGAATGTATTCCATATCATGGGTAAAGATGCGGTCGATGAGACCATATTTTGCATCGGGCGAATTGATGACTAGAAGATCGGCATTGGCTTGTTCAGCATACTGGCGGATAGCATATCCGGGTCTGCCAGTGACGATTTCTTCAGAGACGTTGATCTCGCAGGGGCCACAAAGACAGACGAGTTCATGCAGTTGTTTGGCTTCTTGACTGGAGAGCCGTTCTTTGACAAGAGTCGTTTGGTTGGCGGTACTGTCGTAGGCCATAGCCATGGCCACGCCTTGCTGGTCCGATTCCGTGACCACGATAATCTCGCGAGCCCCCATCTGTGTGGCAAAATAATTCACTGTTTGAATGGTGGGTATGGTCTTTGGGTTCTGCACCCCGTTGACCACGATTTTTTTGAAGGAAGTGCCGCTGACCTGGGGTTCGGTCAGCAGGAGCAGGGAGCATTTGGCCGCCCGGCTTAAGCCCCGCACCACTGAACCGAGATAATAGGATAACCCTTTTTCACGGCGTTTTGCTCTCAAGACCAGGAGGTCGACGAGATGCTGTTTGCAGATATTAAGCAGTGTCTTTACGGGATTGCCTTGCTGCCAGATTATTTGTATTACCAGATGGTTGACCCCTAAACGTTTCAGAATATCATTTAAGGTGTTCTCTTTGACTACTGTCCGTTCACCAATATGGATGAGCAACAAGCGAGCGTTAAATGTTTCAGCCAAGATTTTAGATTCTGCCAAAACATCTTCCAGCCTGGTGGAAGAAAATGCCATTGCCACGCCGATCGTCTCAAATGGGTAGGGTGGACGGCTTTTCAATTTGTCATGCTCCATAGTTGTTCACTTCATCCTGTTTATGGTGATACTTTGTTCAATATAATTTTCAAGGATACTAAAATCTTATCTACCTGTCGATTTTTAAGAAGAGTCAAAACTCGCTTCTGAAGCGATACCCTACACCCGACTCGGTCAAGATATAGCGGGGCCGTGATGCATCTTTTTCAATTTTATGACGGAGGTTGCTGATATTGACCCGCAGGACATGCGGTTGCTCCAGGTAGACAGCGCCCCATATCTGTTTGAGAATCTGACGATGGGTCAGGACCTTACCGGCATTGGTAACCAACAAACGCAACAGTTCGTATTCCGTAGGTGTTAAGGAGATGGGTTCGTTGCGCAGCAACACCAAACGGCGAGCAAGATCGACTTCCAGCTCGTCAATTCGGTATACTGGTTCAGGAGCCTGCTGGAGAGAACGGCGCAGCATGACCCGTATTCTGGCAAGCAGTTCCCCGACACCAAACGGTTTGGTCAGATAGTCATCGGCACCTGCGTCAAGAGCGTGCACCTTGTCCGCCTCACGATCGCGGACAGAAAGGACAATAATAGGCACCTGTGACCATTGCCGGATCCTCTTGATCACTTCAACCCCATCCAGATCGGGAAGGCCTAAGTCAAGAAGAATAACATCGGGTTTTGTCGTCACCGTTGCTGAGAGGGCGGCATGACCGTTATCAGCCTGGAAAAGTGCGAATTCACCATTAGCAAGCGCGGTTTTTAAAAAACGCTGGATTGCGGGCTCATCGTCAACAATCAGGATCCGTGGCAGGTTTGTTTCCTTTGTTGTCTCTTTCATTTTTTCATAAAGGGAGCTGGATGGTGATTCGCAATCCGCCGCCCGATCGATTTTCAGCCGAGATCGTACCCTGATGGGCTTCAACGATCCCTTTGCAGATGGAGAGGCCCAGGCCCGTTCCATTCACTCCTTCGGGGACAGGCAGACGGTAGAATTTATCGAAAACCCGTTGCAAATCGTGCTCGGGAACCCCAGGGCCACGGTCAAGCATTTCTACGATCAAATAGTGTGCATTTGTCTGTGCTCGAAGTTCTATGAAACTATCCGCTGGGGAATATTTCAAGGCATTATCGAGCAAATTGACCAGAACCTGGGTCATAAGGACCATGTCCATGCTGACCAGAGGCAGGCCTTTCTCCAGTTTGACGCTTACATCTCTGCCTGCCAATTTTTGTTCGAGCGCGGCTAACGAACAACCTATCAGATCCTGGACGTCACAGGGTTCTTTGTTAATTCTTAACTCCCCGGCTTCCAGTCGGGTCATATCCAGCAAATTGCCGACAAACCGGTTCAGGCGTTCCGCCTCATCCCAGGCCCCATCCAATAAATCATGACTTCTCCTGTCGTTTATCTGCAGATTTTCATCCCTCAAACTGCTGAGGGCGCCAATAATGGATACCAGAGGGGTACGCAGGTCATGAGATATTGAATTGAGCAGCGCTCGCTCCAGGCTCTCTCGGGCTTGCAGGACTTGCGCCTGCTCAGCTTGTTGGGCCAGATGAACCCGTTCCATGGCGAGGGAAATCTGGGTAACAAAGGCATCAAGGAGGCGTCGATGGTGAGGAGAGCGGTAATCGGATATCTTTTCCAGTTTGACGGCCAAGACGCCAAGAAAAGAAGCTGTTGACTGCAGAGGTACATACAGAAGCTGAGCTGAGCTGAGTGTTTCCGTGCCAACCCCTGCCTGCCGGTGATTACGGAACGACCAGTCTGCCACGGCTAATTCTTTATTATCCAGCGTCAGATCCTTGCTGATGGCCGAGATTTCCATCTGCTCCCCGTGCGGTACGAGAATGGCCAGCTGTGCATCTAAGGTTGCGCTGATATTTTTCATCACGGCTGTCATGACCGATTCCATGTCAACAGCAGCAGCCAGATCGCGACTCAGGTAGTAGAGGCTCTCGGTCTGCAACTCGCGTTCCCGTAGAGCCTCCGACCGATCTTTGGCCTTTGTCACCAGGGTACTGATGACCACCCCGACGCTGAAAAGCCCCAGGAAAGTAAAGATATATTCGGTATCATTGACGGTGAACGTCCATCGGGGCGCGACGAAAAAGAAATCAAAGGCCAGAACCCCTAAAGCAGCAGTCAGCATTGCTGGTTTTATACTGAGCCGGACAGCGGCCACCACCACCGCCAACAGATAAATCATGACCATATTGGTCGGCGACAGAAAGGGCATAACCAAGCTGGAAAGCAGGGTTGCCGCCGTAACCAGGATCAGGCTGCCTAGGTATTCGAACCAGGAGGCTACCGGCCGGGTTTTTTTGTGCAATCGGCTTACAGGGGTTGTTGCAGGCGTACCGTTGATACTGACGACATGGACATGGATCGCGCCGCTGAGGCGGATAATCTGATCCACAATTGGGGGACGCAAAATCTCGCGCCACCTGGATTTGGCCGGTTTGCCGACCACGATCCGGGTGACGTTATGGCGCACTGCATACTCGATCACGGCCTCGGCCACCGAGGTGGCGGTGATGGTCGCGACCTCAGCACCAAGACTTTCGGCCAGCCGCAGATCATGCCAGATCCGTTCCCGGTTCTCTTGCTGCTGCCTGGCCAGGCTCGGGGTTTCAATGTAGACTGTGACCCATTGCGCTTTTAATTCGTCGGCCAGCCGCCGGGTGGTCCGGATCAGTTTTTCACTGTAAGGACTGCCACTGGCGCAGACCAGGAGCCGTTCGGTCACCGGCCAGGGGCCGGGAATGGCGCGGGTCTCCATATAGGTCCGCATCTCATCGTCCACCCGGGCAGCGGTGCGGCGCAGTGACAGTTCGCGCAGGGCAATGAGATTGCCGGGCCGAAAGAACTTTTGCGCTGCCCAGGCTGCCTGTTCCGGGACATAGACCTTGCCTTGGCGCAGGCGTTGCAACAACTCCTCCGGCGGAATATCGACCAGCTTGACCTCAGAAGCTCGGTCGAGGATGCTGTCGGGCACGGTTTCGCGCACGGCAATGCCGGTTATCTGGGTGACAATATCATTGAGGCTTTCAAAATGCTGGACATTGACAGTGGTGTAGACATCAATCCCTGCGGCCAGGATCTCCTCAATATCCTGCCAGCGCTTTTCGTGTCGGGAGCCGGGGACGTTGGTATGGGCCAACTCATCGACCAAGATAATCTGCGGTCTTCTCACTAAGGCGGCATCAATGTCCAACTCCGGAAGCAGCACGCCCTGGTATTCACGCCGGGCCTTGGGAAGAATTTCCAACCCTTCGAGCAGGGCATCGGTTTCCGTCCGGCCGTGGGATTCGACATAGGCGGCTACCACGGCCCGACCTGCCTGTTGCTGCTGTCGGGCTGCTTCCAGCATGGTGTAGGTCTTGCCGACCCCAGCGGCATAGCCCAGAAAAATCTTCAGCTTGCCTCGCCCCCCCCCTTGCTCCTCTGCCTGGGCAACTCTCAGCATAGCTTCTGGCGAGGGCCGCATTTCTTCCTGTGCCAGGCTCATAGCGATAGGCTGTTCATCCCCTTTGTATTGAAACGCAGCATCTTTACTTTCTTGCCTTGAAATTTCGGCTTTGTACAACCTCTTGAAAAGTAGCAAGGATCTCATCACACTGGGCTGAGATTGCACGTTTTTTGCCCAGGGAGAGCTCAAGGGATTTGACATTGCTATTCTGACGTGACAATTCGATCACCTGAGCGGTCACCCCCAAGAAATCGGCAAAACCCGTCTTTGCCTGCACTACGGAATTCCTATTCTCTTCACCAATAATTCCAGCGAGTTCATCGAGAGCATTTGAGGTTTTGTTTTCTTCCGTCTTCATCTGCATCTCGATCTGGCTCATAATTGCATCGTTTGCTTCGGAGATATGGGGACTATGCAGAGTGTATATCTTTAAGGCAGCGGTCAATGCCTGGCATATGAGTCGAGTGCTCCGGTTTTCGTTTTCAGTTCCTGAAAACGATGGCGCTATCTGTTCAAGGACCTGTTCAAAACGCTGCAACGATGCCGCGCCCTTTTCTTTGGAGAGGTGTGCGGCTTTAAGATTCGTATTCTGCACCGCAATATCAAGGATAACCTGATCGAGCTTGCCAAGTTCCGTCCAGCAACCAGTAAACTCACTAACAAGTTTTTTCTCGTCTTGTAAGGGGACGGCATCAATGAGTGAGCTAAGGATCTTCAGGTTTTGTTCCACTGCCGCTGAGGCCGCGCGCGACTGGTTGGCAAAATTCAAGGATTCTTCGTTGGTGAGAGACATAACCGCATTTTTTTCCATTTCTACTGACCTAAGGAGATCAATACGCATCTGCGCCAGTACTCTCCTTTTTTCTACGATATTAGTGTAGGTAGTGTCCAGAGAGACTGAATTGCCATAGTAGTTAGAAATAACAGCAAAAAATATTAATGTGATGACGATGCCTATGCCCAAGAGGACAGCGATTCGTTCCTTGTTGTTTGAAAACTGCATTAGCCTTTCCCTCACTGATTAATTTGCAGACATCTGTATCCTCTTGTCCCAAATGGAGACAGTCTATCCCTGTATTCCATGCTCCGCTTAAACTGCTTATGGCTTTATTGTATCCAACTCCAGATTTACTGCCAGCACATTAATCCGTGTCGCTCCCAAAATTCCCCATTGACGGTCTTCCTGGTGGGCGGCGATGACGTGATTGACCCTCTCTTCACTGAGTCCGCGTGCCAAGGCAACACGGCGTGACTGGACGCTTGCGGCTTGCGGCGAGATGTGGGGGTCGAGACCGCTCGCCGAGGCTTGGACCAGGTCAGCAGCAATCGGGCCACTTCCCCCGTCGGCACGCAGCACCTGCAGGCGTTCGGCAACTGTCGTCAGGTAGGC
>CAITZN010000540.1 GCA_903896915.1 uncultured bacterium | reverse complement strand
TGCATTAGCCGAAACCATGGCAAAAGGCGACTTCTCTACCAAGCTCGATATTAATCAAAAAGATGA
The DNA here is from genome assembly GCA_903896915.1 of uncultured bacterium. Lineage (GTDB taxonomy): Bacteria > Desulfobacterota > Desulfobulbia > Desulfobulbales > Desulfobulbaceae > Desulfobulbus. The sequence continues at coordinate 1,452 of CAITZN010000540.1, read as the reverse complement.
AGTTGGCCTAATGGTCAAGGCCCTCAATAGCATGGGCGGACAACTTGGCACTATGATCCGCGAGATTATTGGTGGGGTTGCCACTCTTACCACTTCATCAGCCGAGATGACGACCGTCTCAAAGCAATTATCAGCATCGGCAAGCGATACCGCAGAAAAGGCAGGTACGGTCTCCAATTCTGCAGAAGAGATGAACACTAATATCCAGTCAGTTTCAGCCGCCATGGAACAATCTTTAGCCAACGTCAGCATGGTTGCTTCATCTGCCGAGGAAATGACAGCAACCGTCAACGAAATTGCCCAGAATGCTGAAAAGGCGCGAGCCATTTCTGAGGGTGCAGTCAAGCAATCCCAACTTGCTTCCAAAAAAATGACGGTCCTTGGCGAGTCGGCACAAAGGATTAGTCGAGTGACAGAGACCATTACCGAAATCTCGGAACAGACTAATCTGCTGGCCTTGAACGCGACCATAGAAGCGGCACGGGCTGGTGAGGCGGGCAAGGGATTTGCCGTTGTTGCTAATGAGATCAAGGAACTGGCCAGACAGACAGCCGCTGCCACGATTGACATAAAAAATCAGATTAGTGAGATGCAGACCACTACTTCCACTACTGTTGAAGATATCGAAAAGATTTCTGCGGTAATTGTTGATATCAATAACGTCATTAATGGCATCGCTACCGCCGTTGAAGAACAGTCAGCCGCTTCCAGTGAGATTGCGAATAATATATCCCAGGCATCGCAGGGAATATCCGAGGTCAACGAAAATGTCGCGCAGAGTACGGTGGTCATTGCCGACATAACCCGAGACATTGCCGGTATCAATCAGCAGTCAAGTCAGGTGAGAGAGGGAAGCGGGCAGGTGCAAGTGAGTGCTCAGGGGCTCGCTGACTTGGCTTCCCAGCTTGAGAATATCGTTAAAAAATTCAAGGTTTAAAAAAAGTGTAAGTTGTTTTTGGTCCTTCACAATCGCTATTTGGCGTGGTCAGATTGTTTGGCCTGACGAGGTGTGAAGAGATTTGTTGATGATAATGCATGCAGGATGATCAGTAACCGTCCTCTATCCAAGCAATTTTCGGATAGCATGTTTTCCTGGTTCAGGTGAGAAAAAATGGGTTTAGAGGGAAACCTCTGGACCCTTTTTTTTAATGTCGCGGCCCGGTGCCCTTTGCATGATCACCTCATGAAAAGGGAATCTTTTTTTATTGTGTAAGAAATGGTAATATTGCAAATTCTACCTTGCGACGATCAATGTGGGGTGCCCAATGATCCAACAATCAGGAAAGGAGATTAAAATGACGAAGTTATTCTTTCAATTTTTATTGTATTCGACAGCGTTGATCGCTGTCTTGGCAAGTAACTCGGTTGCCCAGGAACAGCGAAGGATCGTTCTGGACACTACGCAGTTCAAAGAATCATTCCTCGATAAAGTGACTGTCTCGGGTGGCATCC
>CAITZN010000539.1 GCA_903896915.1 uncultured bacterium | reverse complement strand
CCGATCGTTTGATCGCCATCCGGTCTTCACCGCGCGGGGCTCGAAAAGCCCCTTTTCCATGGCCACATACACAGTCTTCTTGATACCGGAATCGATCACCGCATCTGACGGCACGGTAATGGCTTCCGCTAAAGGAACGAGGAATTCGACATCGACGAACATATCGGGGCGAAGCACATTCCCTGGATTATCCATCTCCAGACGGACTTTCAGTGAGCGGGTGATTGCATCAAAGCGTGGCGGGATCGCACTTACTGTGGCGGTGAATTGTTTATTCTGATTGGGCATGGAGATTCGTGCGGGCGTTCCAGGCTGGATGCTTTTCGCCTCCATGTCGTAGATATCGGCCACAATCCACACCCCGCCGAGATCAACCACTGTGAAGCATTCTACGCCGCGGTCGATTCGCTGGAAAGGGGAGACCTTGCGCGACAGCACAAGCCCGTCGACCGGTGAGCGTACATCGATGTGAGTCAGGTAGACCTGGCTGTTATAAGTGTAACTTTTTTCAAACTCGGTCAACTGGCTTTCGGCTACCCCAAGACCCAGGAGGGATTGTTTTGCCGCGCTGATATAGGGAGGCTTTTTGGGAGGGGTATTGACAGGCTGTTTGTCGTTTTCTGCTGCGATGTGCCGGTGTGCCGAATGGTCCTCAGCCGGTTGTACGGAGGGTTTATCCGCCACGGCCGGAGTCGTGCCATTATTATGCGGGGTTTCAGTTGGAACGTTTTCAACCATCTCTCCGGTGTTTGGGGTGGAAGAGGGCGTTTCAGGAGCTGGCGATTCCGTCATGGAATGCATTTCCTTATCGGCTCCTTGTGGGGCGCTGGCCGTTGGTGTCTCGGATTGGCGTCCGGAAAACCTACGTATTCGAGCTTGCTCGGGTCCGGAGAGGTTCGATAATGAAATGTTTTTAAGTTCTGAACCACCGACCAGATCGGTGAGATATCTTTTATTGCTGAGCAGTTCTGTAAGATATTTCTGCTGCCAGGTTAAAAAATCGGCGTTGTATACCTTGATCCGGGCAAGAATCTGATTCTTTTTGACCAGGCTGCCGGTGGTACTCCCGTCGATCCCTTCCATCCAGCCATCCGTAGCTGCGATCAATGGATAGATCCGGTTTTCATCAGGTACAATGCGACCCAAGGCTCGGATCGTATAGGTTTCCGCCGACCTTGTGACTTCGCCGATTTGCACACCGATAATTTGCTGTTTTTGCAGATTGATTTTGACCGTGCCAGGAGAGGTCGAGAACGCTGACCCGGCAACGCCTGAAACACCAGGTGTGTTCATGTCCGCGTATACCGGTTCCATGGGCATGCCGCAGGGGGCAATGCCCGGTTCTTTGGAAGTGTGCGCCGGGTTCATAGGATCAACGTAGTGAAGAATCTGGCGCTCCACCGTGTCGGTCGTGCTTGGACCGGCTCCGCGCTGGTTGAACCTGGCACCTCCCCAGAAGACAACGATGAGTAGAATTAGAAATGATATAAAATATAAGGATTTTTTCATGGTTGCGGCGAGCCCTTGAGAAGAAAACAGAGAATCTCCCCCAATTTTATTTCAAGTAGAGCAAAATGCTTGCTGATTCCGGAATGGTAACTTCTATCCCGGACAGTTTTAGTATCGTGAAAGTATTACGAACTATTTGTCACTTCGAATATTTTGTGACCCTCATTTTTTTGAGATGTTGAGACTTTGGATTTTTGATTAAAGCCAGTCGGAATGACAATTTTTTCAACATCAGAACTCGGTTTGAAATAAACCCTTTATAAACTGCTTGTTGAAAACATTATTCATGCATATTACCGAAATAACAATGATAAATAAATTATATACAATTGATATAATTTATAT
>CAITZN010000538.1 GCA_903896915.1 uncultured bacterium | reverse complement strand
GGGACAGAAAGGAGCTTGGTGAGAATCGGGATATTACCGGTCTTGAGGGTATGGCGGCCAGCTCCGTAGGCATCGCAGGCCTTGCCCTTGTAAAATAGGACAGCGGCCTGGCTTTCCCGCACCGTCAGTTGCGCGCCGAACTTGATTTCACCCGAACCCTGTTCGGGCAACCGGTGCAGCAGTTCCTTGCCGCTTTCATCAAACCACTCCAAGGCCTCCAGTAAAAAGACGTTATCCACACCCATCGCATGCTCCTTTTCTGAATAGATTGCCAGGACGACTGCTTGTATTATAATAGTGGGTTATTACTACACCAAAGAGAAACACCTTCCAAACCCAAAAAAACTGGGGACGGCAGAGGTATTCCTGAACCGCAACCGCTAACCAACGTGCATGGCGACTGCCCTGCAAATACTTCGGTAGAACCTATGACAGCATTTAAACAGGAATGGACCCTGGAGTCGGCAATGGAAATTCTCCAACATCCGACCGTTGACAGCGAGATCTGGGCCTCGGCGGTCGAGTGGCTACTCATCTACGGCCCGCCAGAGATTCAGGAACTCCTGCAGCAGTCCAGCGGCCATGCTACCAGCAAGAGCTTTCCGGAACTGCAGCCGCAACGCTACGGCCCCGACGGCAGCCCCTGCTACGACCTTGGCGATCTGGCCCGCTCGCTGGGCATTTCCGAGGAAGAGGCCCGAGCACAGCTCGCGGAAAAGGAAGAGAAACACGGTGTCCAGCACGGTTTCTCGGACGACGATACCACCACCCTGCAATAGAACGCCATTCGCTACAGGCCGAACCGGTTGTTCCATAAACTTTTATCGATTTTTCTCTACCAGCCGCCCCCCACACCGGGAGTGCTTTTATAGGGGACCAGCTCGAAGATCCGTTTGTGCGGATCGATCTGGATATGATAGTAGCGGTCCTGGGGCATGTAGATGTAGGGAATCTCTTCCTCCTGGCGGGAGAGGAAGCTGGAGATGATCATCCGGTTGACAGCCCGGTGGCCGACGATCATGATGTTTTCATCATAATTATTGAGGAAAAAAACCTTCTTCAGCCCCCGATGCACCCGGTCCTCCATGGTGGTATAGCCTTCTCCCTCCGGGTAGACATAGCGGTACTTGTTTGGCCCACGCGCCTTGGCGACATACGGCATCCTTTGGCGGATCTCCTGATAGGTCATACCCTCGCAGATCCCGGCATGGATCTCGTTGAACTCCGGCAGAGCAATGATGGAGCAAGGGTCCTGCCGCTCGGCGATCGGTTTAGCCGTCTGCAGGGTCCGGGTATAGTTACTGGTGAAAATAATGGGGATGCGGACCGTGGCAAAATGCTCAGCCAGGGCATTGGCCTGATCGCGCCCCTTGTCGGTGAGATTACTATCGCCGCCGATGCGGTCCTCAAGGTTGTACAGGGTCTCGCCGTGGCGCACCAGAAAGAGATTGCGCACGACTCTGGTAGTGATGATGTCGCGAATCCGGTCGTAGTAAGGCAGGACATCGGTGATCTGCTCCAGGAGGATACAGCTTTCGAACGAATCCACAAGAATACGGTTGGCCTCAACATCCAGCGGCTCGTAGATCGATTCGTAGTAGGCGATCCGCTTGAGGAAGCTCTCCAGAGCCGTTTCACGGGTCAGATGACGGAACTCCTTAAGCCCGGCCTTGCGCTCTAGATTGGCTTCCAGGGCCTCTTCATCAGCATTGAGGCATTCAACGAAACAGAGCGGCAGATCAGGAAAGGCAGCGTCAATACGCCGCCGGCGCTCGCGGGTGACGTTGCTGGCATCGATGATCGCCACCTCGCCCGAGTTTTGGAGAAAGCATTGGGCCTCCTCGATATTAATCCGGGAAATCTGCTCCCGCAGCTCTTGCCCCCTGGTATTAGCGGGGGAAAAGAACTCTGAGGAGGTGGTGTTTTCGTTGGTATCGAGTTTGCGGCGTAGTTCACCGTTGTTGAAAATTCTGACCCTGACGCCATCCAACTCCAGAGCACGACCGAGCTTGCGCGCCATGGTCGATTTCCCCCGGGCAGGTAGCCCCACCATCACAATGACCAATTTCCCTTTCATGACTGCTCCCTCCTGGTGCAAAGCACCGGTGCCAATGGACAGGTCTGATCTTTATATGGTTATTGTACGGAATCGGAAGAAAAAATGCAGGGGAAATATGAGGAGGTGAGCACAGGGCCCTGATTTCGGATAGGGTCCGCCCCTCCCCCCGACGGAGACGAGGTATAAGGCTCAACCCTCGGATGTACCTCCAGCAAGAACTGCGTCAAGATCCGCATCCTGTACCTGATCGGTTATCCGCACCTTGCCGATCGCCTCAGGTAGAACAAAAAAGACCCGACCGCCGATGGTTTTTTTATCGGCCTGAAGATATCGACGCAGGACGTCACGATCCAAACCGGAAGGAATCTCAGTGGGCAGACGGTACTGGCGCAACAATTCTTCAAGCTTCGCGGCAACTTCCTTGTCAGCATAACCGCACCGAACGGCCAACTCAGCCACGGCCCGCATGCCGATAGCCACTGCATAGCCATGAATCAATTGATAACCGGAGGCCGCTTCCACGGCATGACCGATGGTATGGCCAAAATTGAGAATCCGGCGCAGACCTCCTTCCCGCTCATCCTGCTCGACCACCAATGCCTTGAATTCGCAACATCGCCGGATCATCGATGCGATTACCTCAGGTTCAAGAGCTAGGATTGCCTCACGATTTGCACCGAGCCAGTTGAAGAAATCGGCGTCGATACTGGCGCCATATTTAATAACCTCAGCCATGCCACTGAGAAACTCCTCAGCCGGAAGAGTCTTAAGAACGTCGGTGTCGATAAAAACCGCCTTGGGCTGATAAAAAGTACCGATCAGATTTTTGCCCTCGGAAATATCCACCCCGGTTTTACCACCGACCGAACTGTCAACCTGAGCAAGCAGGGAGGTTGGCACCTGTACGAAGGGAATGCCGCGCATATAGATGGAGGCCAAAAACCCGGTAATATCGCCGGTAACGCCGCCACCAAGGGCAAGCAGAGCGTCGCCTCGATCAAAACTGCGCTCGGCAAGCACACTGGCGAGATGACCGATTGTTTGCAGGTTTTTGCTGGTCTCGCCATGCGGAAATAGAATCAATTCGCTAGCGATGCCTGCCTGTTCCAGAACACTCTGGATCTGCTCGCCATACAGTACCCCGACTCGGTCGTCACTGATGATCCCATACCGTTTGGCAATCTTTGCCGTCTGCAACGCTGAACCGATCCTCTCCAATAAACCCTTACCAACAGTGATCGGATAACTTCTTTCGCCAAGGCCGACTTGAATCGTTTGCTGAACCATTATTTAATGCCCAATCCCTTAAAATGGCTAAATACAGCGAGAATCTGAGCGTGTAAGCCTCGCAGACATACCAAGCGAAAGACCACACGCGTTGTCCTCGCAACGCCCTGACTGAATTACAAAAAAAAGGGGAGACACCGCACGAGGCGGCATCTCCCTTGTCTAACAATTTCTCAGCAGAGCTGGGAAAAATTACATAGAAGCGCCAGAAGCAGCACCCTGCATCTTAACTTCAACTTTCTCGGTCAAGCCAGCATAGTAGGCGCGAAGACGAACCAAAACTTCTTCACGACCGAAATGATCAACAACAGCAGCGCCTTCAGACAAAGCCTTGCGCAGCTTGGTGCCGGAAAGGATGACGCGGTCTTCTTTGCCGTGGTTACAGGTACGGAGAGAAGCCATACCGTCGCACTTGTGACAATAGAAGGTCCAGTCGATTTTCATCGGCTTACAAAGGAGATCTTTGGAAGCGTCACCGGTTACGGGGATGCGATCAAAAATCTGCTGAGCCTCGAACAAACCGTAGAAGTCGCCAACACCAGCATGATCACGACCGATCAGCATGTTGTTAACGCCGTAGTTCTGACGGAAGGTTGCATGGAGCAGGCCTTCGCGAGGACCGGCATAACGCATATCCAAAGG
>CAITZN010000537.1 GCA_903896915.1 uncultured bacterium | reverse complement strand
TCATGGCATGGTGAACCATCAAGATATTTCCAAAATGCTCAAGCCATGCCGCATTAATTAAATTAGAATCCACATTTTTCCAAAATTGTTGTGGTAGGTTGAACTGTGCCACAATGCTGATTAACCATTCAATTTGGGAGTCTTTTAGCTTTGTAAGTTCCCTTGAAAGTACAGCCAATTTTTCTCGTTCTGTCATAATCCAAAAATTCTAAATTTATATTTTTCAAGAATTTTAACCAGAAATATGTAATGAAACAAATTTGCATTATTATCAATTACCGTTTTCTCAAGAATGAGGTCCACCATGTCCACCGTCTACTTAGGCACTCTCGCCCATTTGAAAGCAAACCCGTTTGAAACCAGCAATGCGCTTGAAATCATTGAATACGGCGCGTTATGGGTGGATGAAAAGGGATGATTATTGATTATGGCAAACGTTCCGACATACTTGCCAAGGTGCCGGAGGCATGGATTGAAGATTACGACGATGCCTGGCTGATCCCCGGCATGATCGACGGGCACGTCCACTACCCTCAGTATTACGCCACCGCCGCACAGGGTGGGCAATTGCTGGATTGGTTGGTTCAGTCGATACTGCCTGCGGAGACCGCATTCGCTGACCCTGCTTTTGCCAACGACACAGCCAAACGGTTTATCAAGCATCTGCTTTCTTGCGGCACGACCACGGCTATGGTCTTCGGTTCGCAGTTTGCCCATGCCAACGAGGCATTGTTCAATGCTGCAAGAGAGTTAGGAATTCGCCTGATTGCCGGTGCCACTTTGATGGATACCCCCGCCGATGGCATTCCTGATGCCTTGCTGCAAACGCCAAAGCAGGCGCAAGCCGATGCCGAAAAGCTCATCGCCATTTGCCGGGACGAACCGTTGCTACATTACGCCATCACCCCGCGTTATGCACTGTCGTGTTCAGAAGAGATGATGATGATGTGCCACGAACTGCTGCACAACCATCCAGAAACCTACCTGCAAACCCATATCAACGAAAACCGCAATGAAATCAGAGCGGTCTTGGCGCATTTTAACCAGTGCAAGGATTATCTAGAAGTTTATGAACGCTATGGCTTGGTGACCGACAGGACCGTGCTGGCCCATAATATCCATCCGAGCGACGGGGAACTGGATCGCATCGGGCAGGCCCAGTGCAGCATTTGCCATTGTCCTTCCAGCAACCTATTCTTGGGCAGTGGGCTATTTCCTCTGTCCCGCCACATCAAACACGGCATTAACATTGCCTTAGGGACCGATATAGGGGCTGGTGTCAGCTTCTCCCTATGGAGCAACCTGTCAGATGCCTATAAGATACAGCAACTGCAAGGGCTAAGCTTGAACCCTGAACATCTGCTTTATTTGGCCACCCTAGGCGGCGCGAAAGCCCTGCACTTGGAAAACGAAACCGGGAATTTCTCAACTGGCAAGAGCGCGGACTTCTTCGTCTTGGATTATACCCGAAGCGACTACCTGTCCGAGCGTCTACGCCGTTGCAATAGCTTGGAAGCGCAGCTTTTTTGCTTGTTGCACCTGGCTTCGGAAAGACAAGTGGAGTCTACCTACGTCAGAGGGCGTCGGGTCTTCTTCTACCCCAGTTAATTACTGATGTTACACAACGCGGTAATGTGCAATCCGTCGGTGTGCAATTGCGCCCTTGTCGACAAAGGGAGCGACGGCGAGCGGAAAAAATCAGTCAGGCCCGTCACTGTCAACCTCCCAT
>CAITZN010000536.1 GCA_903896915.1 uncultured bacterium | reverse complement strand
CCGGTAAACAAGCCGTAGCCAAAGGCGATCTGGATGACATCGTTCTTGGTAACCCCGGCCGCGGTGATCACCCTGGCAACCAGGTTCGACCAGGTTTTGATGTCGTTGCGGGTATAGCCGACCACGGTCGCACTGCCCGACGTACCGGATGAGGAATGGACGCGGACAACCTCACGCAAGGGCACGGCGAACAACCCGTAGGGATAGTTATCGCGCAGGTCCTGTTTCACGGTGAAAGGCAACCGCCGCAGATCATCCAGACTACGGATGTCGTCGTAATTGAACTTGAGCTGGTCGAATTTCTTTTTATAAAACGGGACGTGTGTACCCACCCGGTACAGTGTCGACTGCAGCCGCTCCAGTTGGAGCTGCTCCAAGTCTTCCCTTGCCATGCATTCTCTTTCTGGTTCCCAATACATACATTCCTGCCGTTTTGAAGTGGTACGAATTCAACCGCCCGATTTTTTATAACCGTGCGCCACACTGCCCCAATCTCGCGATTACGTTATCTTTTCCCGGCCCAGATAGGCCCGCTGTACATCGGCATTAGCCAGCAGATCCGCCGCCGGTCCCTGGAGGATAACCTTGCCGACTTCTAGAACATAGCCACGGTCGGCGATTCCCAGGGCTGCTTTGGCATTCTGTTCAATCAAGAGCACCGTGTTGCCCTCCTGCCGAAGCCTACGGATGATCTGAAAAATATCACGGACGATCAGAGGTGCCAGGCCGGTGGAAGGTTCATCCATCATCACCAGCTGCGGCCGCGACATCAGTGCCCGGCCCATGGCCAGCATCTGCTGCTCACCACCCGAAAGTGTCCCTGCCAACTGTCGTCGCCGTTCCAGGAGGATGGGGAATCGTTCGTATTGATGCTCGAGCTCTTTCTGGACAGCAGCTCTGCCCTGTTGCCGCTGGAGAACGTAGCCGCCGAGCAGCAGATTTTCTTCAACCGACATCGGTGCAAAGACCTGCCGTCCTTCCGGAACAAGGGCGCAGCCGGAAGCAACAATTTTGCCTACTGCTGTCTTGGTACATGACGTGCCCTGAAAACTGATTTCCCCTTTCATAGGTTTGATCAAGCCGATAATGGTATGCAGCAGGGTGGTTTTTCCCGCACCATTGGCGCCGATTATGGTCACGATTTCGCCATTGTCTACATGGAGGGAGATGTTTTTCAAGACCCGTAATTTGCCGTAGCCGGCATCCAAATTGCGAATTTTCAGCATAGCACAGGTTCCATGCGCTGGCGGGCTGCTAGCGATACCCGCAGATCAGGCTGTAATCGCATCGTCTTCTCCCAGATAGATTTTGATGACCTCGGCATTTTTTTGGATATTGGTCGGCGAGTCCTCCGCAAGTTTTTTACCGAAACTGAGGACAACGATCTCATCGGAGATGTCCATGACCAGTGACATATCGTGTTCCACCAGCAGTACCGTAATCCCCATATCCCTGATCCGGCAGATAAGGCGTGCGACCTCTGCCGTCTCGTAGATGTTCAATCCGGCTGCCGGCTCATCAAGCAGCAGCAGCTTGGGTTCAGCGGCCAAGGCCCTGGCCATCTCCACCGCTCGTTGTTGACCAAAGGCGAGACTGGTTGCTTCAAGGTTAGCACAATCGGCTATCTGCATGAGCTCCAACAGCTCCATGGAGCGATTGCGAATCGCCCGTTCTTCCTTCCAGGTCGAGGGCAGGGCGAACATACCGGAAAAAAATCCGGCACGGCTTTGGACATGCCGGCCCACCATGACGCACTCCAGGGCCGTCATACCATGGAACAGTTTGATGTTCTGAAAGGTGCGCGCCAGGCCGAGGTGGGCTATCTGATACGGTTTTTTCTCCTGGATCTCCTGCCCTTGAAAATGGATGGTGCCGGTGCTGACTGGAAGGTTACCGGCGATAAGGTTGAACAAGGTGGTTTTGCCTGCCCCGTTGGGACCGATCACAGCTTTGATACATCCCGGCTCCACCCGGAAACTGATGTCGTTGACCGCGTGCAGGCCGCCGAAGCGTTTATGGACCGACTTCAGCTCAAGCATGGCAGCACTGGTCACAACACACTTCGTATCACCGTCATTCATGCCACTGCCTTCCTCGGTCATGGACGGCCTCCCGAGAAAATTCCTTTGAGCAGTTGTTTCAAGCGCAGACTGAGAATACCATCTGGGGCAAAAAGCATGACAAAGATCAGAATAGTGCCAAAAACCGCATCGTCAAAAGTGCCGAAGATTCCGCGCAGCGAGAGGAAGGTCAGCCCTACTCCCATGAGCAGCGTGCCCCAGAGATTGGTCATGCCGCCTACCGCCACCAGGGCGACATACCGCACCGATTTCATTACCGAGGCCTCGCTCGGGCCAATGCCGCCGTTAAAATGAGTCAGCAGCACCCCGGCAATGGAGGCATAGACCGCGCTGAGGACAAAGACCTGGAGCTTGAACCGGCTGGTGTCGATACCGGAGGCCTCGGCCGCCTCTTCCGAACTGTGCAGCGAACGCAAGGCTCTGCCGACGCGAGACCCGATCAGATTGAGCAGCAGGCCCATGCCGAGGATCAGGACGCCCCAGGCCAGGTAATAGTTGACGACACGCATACTGGCCACGCCGCTGACCATAATCGGTCCCATGGCGCCCATGGCCGGTAGCAAGGTGAATCCTGGCACTTCGGAAATGCCGTCTGCTTCACCGAAATAGGGGGAAGCCAGAAGAATCCGGTAGATAATCGTTCCAAAGCCAAGGGTTGCCATGGCGAGATAGTGGCCCTTGAGCTTGAGCACCGGTGTGCCGATAATCAGGGCGATCAGAGCTGCCGTAGCCACCGCGCAGCAACAGGCGGCCCAGGGCGCCACGGTAAGCAGTTGCTCGCCGGAAAGATTCTGAGCAGTTTTCAGCATTTGCAGGAGTCCAACCCTTTGATCAGCCAAATATCCTGAAACGAAGCCAGATTACGGGTGGTCAGGGTGGCGGAAAGATACCCGCCAATAGCAAAAAAACCGGCATGGCCGATAGATATCTGCCCGGCATAGCCCATCAGGGTACCGAGGCCGATAATAACCAGTCCGTAATAGGCCGACATGGTCAGCTGGGTCAGATAAAACTGGGACCCGGTCATGATGGTAACCAAGTGGATGCACACCACCAACAGACAGAGTCCGGCTATGGCAAGGGTATTCCGTTTTTTCATCAGAAATCCTTCAGCCGGGCTGCCTCACTGGAACCAAACAGTCCATGGGGTCTGACAAAAAGAATAATGAGGAGGATGGTGATGGAGATGGCGTCCTGGAAAGCGAGTGGCACCACGGAAACGGAAAAGGCCTCGAGAATACCCAGCAGGATGCCAGCCGCAACCGCTGCCATCGAGTTTCCCAGCCCACCGAGAATCGCAACTGTAAAGCCTTTGATCGCCAGCGAGGTCCCGCAGTCGTACTGGGTGTAGGTGATCGGCGACATTACAGAGCCGGCGAGGGCGCCGATTCCAGCGCTGAGCATAAAGGAAAGCGTCACCATGTTGCGCGTGTTG
>CAITZN010000535.1 GCA_903896915.1 uncultured bacterium | reverse complement strand
CCAGGACAGCGACGGCCAGGAAAAACCCTTTGTTATGGGCTGCTACGGTATAGGCGTCAGCCGAGTAGTGGCGGCGGCCATTGAGCAAAACCATGATGCCAAAGGTATTATTTTTCCTTTACCGCTGGCTCCGTTTCAAGTGATTATTTTAAATCTCGGTCCTAAGGATGCAACTTACTGTCAGGTGGCGGAGCAGCTGTATCTCGATCTGCAGAAACAGGGTCTCGATATCCTCTATGATGATCGCGACGAACGGCCTGGGTCAAAGTTCAACGATGCTGATTTGCTCGGCATTCCATATCGGCTTACCGTAGGTAAGACCTTTGAGAAGGAGGGCAAGGTAGAGCTGCGCTCCCGTAAAACAGGGGAGACACAGAACCTCGTGCTTGCAGAGGCTGTTGCCCAGATTGCCGCACTTATTCGGCAGGAACTTGCCTCGGAATCTAGATAGAAACGATGTCGGATTTCAAACATCTCTTATCTCTAGCCTCCGGGTATCTCAACGGAGTTGATCTCGCCCCGTTAACCCGGGCCTACGAGTTTGTCACCGAACGGCACGCCGGGCAGCATTTCGTTACTGGCGAACCCTATGTCGAACATTTGCTTGCGGTTGCTTCAACCCTTGCAGCCATGAAGCTCGATCTCGAAACCATTGTTGCCGGACTTCTCCATGGAACGCTCAAGGAGAACGTCGCCACCCTGGATGAGCTGAAGAAGCAATTCGGCAACGATATCGCTAAGATTGTCAACGGTACAACCCGGATCACCAATGTCCGCTATAATTCACAGTTGGCCCACGAAGCGGAAAATATTCGCAAACTCCTATTGGCTATGGGGGCGGATATTCGGGTATTGCTGGTCAGATTGGCCGACAGGCTGCAGGACATGCTCACTCTTGATGCCAGAGCAGAAGAGGAGCGGCGTTACACGGCCAAGGAAACCATGGATCTGTACGCCCCGCTCGCCAGCCGCATCGGTATCGAGTGGCTTAAACGCGAGCTGGAGGATCTGTCTTTTAAATATCTCTTTCCGGTCGAGTATGCTGACCTGACATCTCATCTGGAAAGTACGATGGCTGAGCGTCAGGCCTATGTCGATGAAGTCAGAGAAATACTCAATAATATGCTGAAGGTCAGCAAAATCGAGCCTGTACGAATCATCGGCCGCCCTAAGCATATTTATTCCATCTACAAGAAATTGTTGGCCCAGAAAATCCCCCTGGAGCGGGTTTATGATAAGGTCGCCTTCCGGATAATTGTCCGTTCTGTCAAGGAATGTTACCAGACACTGGGAACGGTGCATGCCGATTGGACGCCGGTGCCTGGTCGTATCAAGGATTTTATCAGTGCGCCAAAGTCGAACAATTACCAATCCCTGCATACCACGGTTGCGGGGCCGCGCGGTCATTTTATCGAGATTCAGATTCGTACCGAGGAGATGGATAGGGTCGCGCAGGAAGGTGTAGCAGCCCACTGGGCCTATAAAGAGGGGCAGAAAATCACTAGCAGTGACGCCCGACTCTTCAAGGAAATCAAATTATTGGTGAAATCGCTGCAGGACGTCGAAGATCCCAGCGAGTTTATGGAGTCGGTGCGCGGTGAATTGTTCGAGCCGGATGTTTATGCCCTGACCCCCACTGGAGCAGTTCGCGAATTGCCCCGTGGCAGTACACCCATTGATTTTGCCTACGCTATTCATACCGCTGTCGGCGACACCTGCGTCGGGGCTAAAGTCAACGGCCAGATGGTCCAGCTCAAGCATGAACTCCAAAGCGGCGATATCGTTGAGATCCTCACTCAAAAAAATCAACATCCCCGGCGCGCCTGGCTGCAGCTGGTCAAGACCAGCCGTGCCCGTACCAGAATTCGCCAGTATTTTCGGCGCGAGGAGAATGAACGATCATTAAAACTCGGTCGCGAGATCTGCGAGCGGGAATTGAAAAAACACCAGGTCAATCTGGGGGGGTTGTTGAAAAGCGGTCACCTACGGCTGTTGCTCAAACAGCTCAAGTGCGGCTCGCTTGACGAAATGCTCGTCCGTGTGGGGGCCGGATCTATCACTATTCCGCATTTGATTCGAACCCTGCAGCCGGAAGAGTTCCGTGCAGCCGAGGAAAAGCGGCGGATGGAGGAGATGGTTGAGCGGGCGCATCGGGCCGCCGAGGAACACCGGACCCATCCAACACAGCGCAATGTTATCGATATTGACGGTGTGGATGGCATGCTGGTCAAGGTCAGTCAGTGCTGTCATCCGGTACCTGGTGACGCGATCATCGGTTTCATCACGACCGGCTCCGGTATCTCCATTCACAAGGCTGAGTGTCCGAATCTCCAGGCAACTGATCCGACCCGTTGGCTCGATGTTGCCTGGGCGGGTTCGCCACAGGCGACCCATCGGGCTTCTCTGCAGATTCGGGCTGAAAATCGTAAAAATCTATTGGCGGAAATCAGCAGTACCATAAGCGCTGACGATGCCAATATCGTCGAGCTGAACGCCAGGACCACAGTGGAGAATATAGCGGAACTGGAAATCCTGCTCGAAGTGATCAATCTCAAGCATCTGCAGCTTCTGCAGCAGCATTTATTGCAGATGCCGGAGGTAATTGAGGTCCGCAGGCGATAGGCTTGGTGTGGGATTCTGCCGAGAAGAAGGTGCTGTGATGTGTGTGGCAATGTGTGAGGTTTGCGGTAATGAGGTTGAGGCCGGAAGGTCGCAATGCCCCTACTGTCAGGCCGAATGCACCGGCATGCGTCCCCGGGTCGACGGTCTTTTGCACCAGATAATCAATCTGGAAAGAGGCATGCCGCTGGTGCAACAGGCCTTGGACAGGTTGGAGATGGCAATCAAAACCGGCAGTACTCAAGGCTTCAAGGCACTCACCTTCATTCATGGTTATGGATCAAGCGGTGCGGGGGGGGCTATTAAAGCAGCGGTGCTCCGTCAACTGCATTTTCTCAGCCATCAAGGCCGGATCAAGACCATCATTCCCGGCGAGGAGTTTGAAGGCCGATCAGGTCGTGGCCGCCAGTTGCTCCGCCAATTCCCTTTTCTGACGAATCATCGCGATCTCAATCGTGCCAATCCTGGGATTACCCTTGTGATCCTGTGATTTGCTGCTCCATTTTCTGCCTGTCTGGCAGTGTGTACAAAAATAATTCAATAAACCTATGGATGGAGGAAGTATGAGAAGTGGCGATCGCCCGGCAGACAGCTTGCGCCCTGTCAGCGTGGAATATGGTATTCAGCCCAGTGCTGACGGCTCGGCGTTGATCAGGATGGGCAATACCCATGTTCTTTGCGGAGTAACCATCGAAGCCAAGGTGCCGCCTTTTCTCAAGGGCAGAGGTCAAGGGTGGATAACAGCTGAATACGGGATGCTGCCTTGTGCCACCCACAGCCGTGGGAGGAGAGAAGCGGTTTCCGGTCTTTCCGGACGCACCCATGAGATCCAGCGGTTGATCGGTCGGTCCTTAAGGATGATGGTTGATCTGCGGCTTTTAGGCGAACATACCCTGCGGATTGATTGCGACGTGCTCAATGCCGATGGCGGCACCCGCTGTGCCTCGATCACCGGGAGCGCTTTGGCGCTCAGGCAGGCGCTCAGAAAAATGGTGGAGCGGCAACAGATTCAATCTTTGCCGGAAATCCTGCCGGTAGCGGCCGTCAGTGCCGGGGTGGTGGCTGGTTGTCCGGTGCTTGATTTGGATTATGCGGAGGATTCCGCCGCCGATGTTGATGCCAATTTTGTCATGAGCCGCGACGGGCGTTGGATTGAGGTGCAGACCACGGCAGAGGGGGCACCTTTCCGCCCGGAACTGTTTACTGTCATGGCAGAGCTGGCTTCCCAGGGGATCCAGCAGTTGTTCCGATTGTGGGAGGATTAGCAGGGATAAAGGATGGCGTAGGTATTGATTTATTTATCAGAAGGTTGCGTTGATTGTGTCGGTCTGATCTTGTCGCTAATCCATGATGGTTGAGTAGTTTAGTGCTTTCAGGTAGTTGTCATACACAAATGTTGTGTCGATATTAAGGGT
>CAITZN010000534.1 GCA_903896915.1 uncultured bacterium | reverse complement strand
TGAGGCTGTCGGTGCTAAAGGTGTCGAAGGTGCCGCCGAGGCAGTTGAGGTGATCCGTCAGGATCTGAAAAAACGCTTTGAATTGTTGAAAACAAATTATACTGCGATTTTCCTGACCGATGCCAATGGCACCATCTATGCGGATGCGGCCGTTGCGAGTGATGAATTAAAAGGTCTTGATATTGCCCAAAACCCAGTCTTCCAGGAAGCCAAAACCACCAAGAAAACAGTCAGCGGCGATATTATTCGTTCCAAAGCAACCAATGAGCCTGTTTTATTTTTCTGCGGCCCCGTCTTTGCCAGTAACGGTAACTTTCTTGGTGTCTTTGGCGCCTTCTTGAAAGCTTCTGTCCTCACCGATCCTGTCGTTAAGAAAAAGATTGGTGAAACCGGATATTGTTTTATGGCAAATTCCAATGGCATCATTATTGCTCATCCGGATGCTAAAAATGTCATGCAGCTTGACCTTAAAACCCTGAAAGGTATGGAAGGCATTAACAAGGCGATGATGGCCGGTCAAACCGGGGCCGAATCCTATGTATACAAGGATATTGATAAGGCTGCAGGCTTTGCACCAGTTAAGCAGAAGGGCTGGAGCGTTGCCTCCACCCAGAACGCCAGTGAATTTCTTGCCAGTGTTGTTTCATTACGGAACGCCACCGCGCTGGTCACTTTTATTTCGATCGTGCTTACCGGCCTGGTTGTCTTTTTTGCGGCATCTTCCATCACCAAACCGATCAACAAAGCAGTTGAGAGTCTCAAGGATATTGCTCAGGGCGAAGGTGATTTGACCATGCGGCTTGCCATCACCTCGAAGGATGAGGTCGGTGAACTCGCCAAATGGTTCAACATCTTTATTGAAAAATTGCAAAAAATTATTGGTAACATCAGTGATAATACCAAACAGGTAAATGTATCGATCAGTGAACTTTCAGGCATCGCAGTTGCTTTAACGAAAAATGCCGAAGACACCTCGTGTAGGGCCAATAATGTGGCCACCGCAGCGGAGGAAATGAGCGCTAACCTCAATGGCGTGGCTGCAGCAATGGAACAGTCCACTACCAATACCTCTATGGTAGCCAGTGCAGCTGAAGAAATGACCTCTACCATTTCTCAGATTGCCCAGAATGCAGAACAAGCCCGTTTGATTTCTGAAAAGGCGGTTATACAAGCTGCCAACACTTCGGACAAGATGGCTGAACTGGGTAAGGCTGCCCTGGCCATCAGTAAGGTGACTGAGACGATCACTGAAATATCAGAACAAACCAACCTGCTGGCCCTTAACGCCACCATCGAAGCCGCCAGGGCTGGTGAGGCAGGCAAGGGGTTTGCTGTTGTTGCCAATGAGATCAAGGAGTTGGCAAAGCAGACAGCAGCCGCCACTATGAATATCAAAAGCCAGATTGAAGGTGTGCAGGGAACAACCAAATCGACGGTGGATGAAATTAATCAAATCTCGAAAATTATCAACAGTGTCAACGAGATTGTGTCCACTATCTCCATTTCTGTCGGCGAACAGTCGGCTGCTACCGAGGAAATTGCCACCAACATTGCCCAAGCTTCAATGGGATTGGGTGAGGTCAATGAAAATGTCAGCCAAAGTTCGGCTGTGGCAGGTAGTATCACCCAGGATATTGCTGGGGTGAATGTCGCTTCCAATGAAATTTCAGGCAGTAGTAATCAAATCAAGTCGAGTGCCGATAAACTGCAGGGGCTCGCGAATGAATTGCGCGACATTGTCAATACATTCAAAATCTGATCGCCGGCATTTTTTAAAAGGAAGGGGCCAGAACCCCTGAACAGGCTCCATCGTTGCGGGGAGGAGAGTGAAAAGCTCTGCCTCCCCGTACGTTTTTTATCAAGCGGTGCCACTCTGCTGAGTGTCCAACACCTAATAATAAGGGGAATATGTGCATATCTGGGTCGATGCGGATGCCTGTCCCAAGGTGATCAAAGAAATCCTCTTTCGTGCGGCCGAGCGCACAGGAGTCGCCATGACGCTGGTCGCCAACCAGCCGCTCGCCACCCCGCGACTTAAAAACATACGATCACTGCGGGTTGCAAGCGGATTTGATGTAGCTGATAATGAAATCGTCAAACGGTTGACTGTTGGGGATCTGGTGATCACCGCCGATATCCCCCTGGCTGCTCTCGTCATCGCCAAGGGAGGTTATGGTCTCAATCCACGCGGCGAACTGTACACCACGGAAAATGTCCGTGCTCGGCTCAATATGCGGGATTTCATGGATATCCTGCGGGCCAGCGGCGTAGAAACGGGCGGTCCGGCTTCCTTTAGTCAGAACGACCGGCAACTGTTCGCCAATCAGTTGGATCGCTTTTTGTCCCAGCATTTCCGAAAGAGCGACCGATAACGCTCCCCCCGTCCTGTTTTCCTTTTGTTCAATGTAGCACGGTCCTGCTTGACAACCGGCCCTGCTGATTTATGGTTTTCGCCTTGAGTCAGTGCTTGCGGCTTCCCGTGCACACGTTGCCATTGTTTCTAATGGTTGCTCTGTATTTATCAGGAGATTGTCCATGATCCATGTCCAAAATTTAACCAGGACCTATGGGCCGCATATAGCGGTCGATAATGTTACGTTTACGATTGAACCCGGTGAGATTGTCGGTCTGCTTGGTCACAACGGTGCCGGTAAAACCACAATCATGAAGATGCTGACCGGTTTTTTGGAGCCAACCGAAGGCACCATCACCATCGATCAACTGGAAATGGCCAATGACCGTTCTGCGATTCAGGCTATGATCGGATACCTCCCGGAAAATTGCCCTGTCTATCTGGAGATGACGGTTGCCGGCTACCTCGAATACCACGCTACCCTGCACGGGGTGCCTGCCGACAGGGTAGGGACGCTGCTGCGAGAAACCCTGGAACGGACCTCGCTCATGGATAAGGCGACCCAATCGATAGGGACCCTTTCTCGTGGCTATCGCCAGCGGGTCGGTGTGGCCCAGGCAATCCTCCATCGACCACGGATCGTTATCCTCGACGAACCGACCAACGGGCTCGATCCCACCCAAATCCAGCACATGCGCTCTCTTATCAAGGAGTTGGCCAAGGAAGCGACCATCATCATCTCAACCCATATCCTCCAGGAGGTGCAGGCTGTCTGCGATCGGGTGATCATCATCCAGCACGGCCGTAAAGCCTTGGACGCAAGCCTTGCTGAACTCAGTTCCGGACAGCGGTTGTTGGTGACGATTGAGGACCAGGAAGAGGCAGCCGCCTGTTTTCGAGGGATGGACGGAATTACCCGTGTTGATTGTCTGCCCACGGACAACGGTCGTTCCTGTTTCGCCCTTTCCGGTCTGCAACCCGCCAGGGAACTGGCTCCGACAGTCGCCGCCGCAGTGATCGGCAGAGGCTGGAACCTCTACGGCCTCGAGCCAGAGTCGCGCAATCTCGAGAAACTATTCAGTGAAATCAACATGGATGCTGGGAGAGAACAATGAACACTCTGCGCAAAGTTGCCCGGAGAGAACTGGCCGTTTTCTTTGCTACTCCCGCGGCGTTCATCTTTTTCGGCGCTTTTTTGGCGGCCACCCTTTTCATCTTTTTCTGGGTCGAGACTTTTTTCAGCCGTAATATTGCCGATGTCCGCCCCATGTTCGAGTGGATGCCGCTTTTGCTGATCTTTCTAGCCGCGGCGATCACCATGCGGGGCTGGTCCGAGGAACACCGGGCCGGAACCCTGGAAGCGCTGCTGACCGCACCGGTCAGCCTGCCGGTGTTGGTGGGCGGAAAATTTATTGCCTGCCTTACGCTGGTTGGCATCGGTCTCTCGTTGACCCTGCCGCTGCCGCTAACGGTCAGCGTGCTCGGCCAGCTCGATTGGGGGCCTGTATTGGGTGGATATTTGGCCAGCCTTTTTCTCGCCGGGGCCTATATTGCTATCGGTCTTTGTGTCAGTGCCCAATGCAACAGCCAGATTGTCAGCCTCATTGTGACGACACTGGCCTGCAGCGCGCTCTACCTGCTGGGCTCCGATACCCTGACCGGCTTGTTCGGCAATCGGGGCGGGGAACTGCTCAAACTGCTAGGCGCCGGTTCCCGGTTTGCGTCCATTACCCGTGGGGTCATCGATCTCCGTGACCTCATCTATTCGTTGAGCCTGGTCGGTGTTTTCTTGACGCTCAATGTCTACAGCCTGGAACGTCAACGCTGGGCAGGCAACCCTGTGAATCCAGTGCACCGGCGCTGGGGGGTGTTGACTTTTCTCCTGATGCTCAATTTTCTGCTCACCAACCTCTGGCTCGCTCCTATCGGCACGCTGCGCACGGACCTAACTGCAGGGCGGATGTATTCGATCTCACCTGCGACCCGTTCCTATTTGTCCAGGTTACAGGAGCCACTCCTGATTCGGGGGTATTTTTCCGCGCAAACCCATCCGCTACTTGCCCCTCTGCAACCACAACTTCGAGATTTGCTCCGGGAGTTTGAGGTGGCCGGGAACGGCCGGGTCAAGGTCGAATTTGTCGATCCTCTCGAAAAACCCGAGGTGGAGCAGGAGGCTGGCGAGAAATTCGGCATTCGCCCGGTCCCCTTCCAGACCGCATCCCGGTATCAGGCTGCGGTTACCAACTCCTATTTCGATATCCTGATCAAATATGGGGATGAGTTTGTCACCCTCGGATTTCAGGAGCTGATAGAGGTCAAGAGCGAGAGCGACGTCAAGATGGAGGTTGCACTACGCAATCCGGAACACGACATCACCAGGGCGATCAAGAAGGTGTTGTACAGTTATCAGGGCGGCGGCAATCTCTTTTCCGGCATTGCCGCTCCCGTAGTTTTTCACGGCTATTTCTCAAACGATAGCCGGTTGCCGCAACCGTTGGTGGGGTTGAAACAAAACTGTGCGGCTGTATTGCAGGAACTCCAGCAGCAGGGTGGCGACAAATTTTCCTTCAGCTTTGCCGAACCAGAGGCAGATGGCGGAGCACTCGCCGCTCGTTTGACCAAAGAATACGGCATGCAGCCCATGGTGGCTGGCTTGTCGTCCTCTGCGACCTTCTGGTTTTACATGACCCTGGAAAGTGGCGGCCAGGTGGTGCAGGTGGCACTGCCAGCGGACCTGGAAAAGAATTCTTTGAAGACGGCCATTGAAGCCTCTCTGAAGCGGTTTTCCAAGGGGATGCTGAAGACGATCGCGCTCTACACCCCCTCGGGTAACCCGTCTATGGATCAATTCGGCTTGGCAGGGCAGGGTAAGACCTTCCAGCTGCTCACCCGCTTTGCCGAGCAGGAACATCGCGTCAAACCGGTTGACCTGAGCAATGGTCAGGTCGATCCTGAGGCGGATATCCTGGTGCTGGTTGCACCTGAGAACCTGCAAGAAAAACAACTGTTCGCCGTCGATCAGTTTCTGATGCAGGGGGGAACCGTGGTGCTGGCGACCTCGCCCTTTGATGTCAATCTCCAGGGAAAACTGGATGTCAGGGAGAAGAAAAGCGGTCTTGCCGAGTGGCTGGCAGGGTATGGCCTCTCTCTGGCTCCCTCTATGGTTCTTGATCCGCAGAATGCCGCCTTCCCGGTCCCGGTGGAGCGGCAGGCTGGCGGTGGCTATACTGTCCAGGAAACCCATCTGCTCAGCTATCCCTATTTTGTCGATATCCGCGGTGACGGCATGGACCGCACCAGTGGTCTGATCACCGGGATCGACCAGCTGTCGATGACTTGGGCCTCGCCCATCAGTATCGATACGAGCAAAAATACCGAGCGGAAGGTGGTCCAATTGCTGGAGAGTTCAAAAGGATCATGGCTTTCCGAGTCCCTGACCATTCAGCCGGATTTTAACCGTTACGGCGAGTATGGATTTTCTCGGGGCCAGGATACTAGCCGGCAGTTGCTGGCTGTGATGGTCGAAGGCACATTCGATTCC
>CAITZN010000533.1 GCA_903896915.1 uncultured bacterium | reverse complement strand
TCCGATAATTTCATCCTGTTCGTCAGGACCAAGAGTGTTGCGGAACGCCTGATTCCTTTACTGACCGTATTGACCAAAGAATCTGCTGACTCAGTAAAGATTCTGTCGCAAAAAAATAGGTTGTTGGTTGAAAAGGCACTTATCCCCCTGCTGATGAGTCTGCAGAGTATGGAAACCAGTAGTCTCCGGGGATATGCCGCTGGAGATGAAATGATGCTGGAAGTCGATTTTTCCTCAACCGGCAACGGTTTTCGTGTCTTCTAACTATAATTTTAACGAAGCAGGAGTTGGTATTATCTACCTTTTCTGCCGTCGGTGAACGTATCATGGAAAAATTGGTCGCTGAACTCAAGAGTCTCATCCCTCTCAAGGAAACCACTGTGGTCGGTGATATTGTGGTCATTGCCGCCAAAATACCAGAGATGCTCGTCTATGCCAGGGTGGGAGATATTGTTCGTGATGAGAGCAGGAAGGAGGAGTGGTGGCAGGTGACCCTGCACCTACTCTCTATCCCTTTGCAGGAGGTGGTTTGGACCTTGCGAACCGCCCAATTTACAGGTCAGGAGATATTTACCATGGGTGGCGATGGCCGTTTTATCAAGGCAGTACGCTTTGCAGAAACATCACCGCAACCTATACAATCGGGACGGGAAAATCCGGGTAAGGGAAGAGAAAGGAAAACGGCCCTGCGGGTCATCAAATGAACGAGTTGCAGATCATTGAATATATCGCAGGACAAGCTGGACCGACGGATGCTCAGCTAATTAAGGGGATCGGCGACGATTGTGCCGTGATCAGGAAAGACGGTACCCGGGTCTGGCTGTTGACTATGGATACCCTGATCGAGTCGGTTCATTTCAACAGCAGCTTCCATCCTCCTGAAAAACTCGGCCGAAAAGCGGTTTCCGTCAATGTCAGTGATGTCGGAGCTATGGGCGGGAAACCGGTCTTTGTGCTCCTTTCGGCGGGTCTGCCCCATGGTTTTGACGAGGCCTGGTTCCGGGCTTTCACTCGGGGGCTGACCGATGCCTGCCGCGAATACGGTTGCTGCCTCATCGGTGGCGACACCGTTGCCAGCCCCGGCGGTCTTTCGTTTACTTTGACGGTCATTGGCGAGGCGGAGGCGGATCAGGTTGTTTATCGTAGCGGAGCTCGACCTGGTGATACTGTTTGGGTCAGTGGAGAACTGGGGCTGGCCGCCGCCGGTCTGGAACTGCTGAGCGCCGGACTTGCGCCTGACAACAGGGCTTTTGACCACTTCCGGGAAAAGCATCTAAATCCTCAGGCCAGGGTCACCCTCGGCAGGCAATTGGCAGCAAGCGGTCTGGTTCATGCCATGATGGATCTTTCCGATGGTCTGGCCACGGATCTGGCTCATCTCTGCAAACAATCCGGGGTCGGTGCACTTCTGCATGCCAAGGATTTTCCGGGTGTCGCAACGCTTGCCGCTGCCGCAGAACTCGCCGGTTCTGATCCTTTGCGCTGGGCCATAAGTGGTGGTGAGGATTACGAGTTGTTATTCACCGCAGATCCCGGCGACCGTGATCATCTTATCAGGATTGCCGAGCAATGCGGGCAGTCGATTTCACCTGTGGGCACCATCGGAACAGGCGCCGGGGTAACCCTGATCCAAAAGCGAATTGACGGCACCAGTTCTGAGATGGCGGTCGCCTATCAGGGGTTTGATCATTTTCGTAAACAAACTGTTGGGTAAAATGCTGGTCGGCGCCCTTTTCAAGCACTGGTCCCTCCGATTATTTGCTCCTGATCGGATGCTGCGCCAGACCTACGAAACTTTCAAGACGCTGCTCGGCTTTGATATCAGAAGTCATGAGCTGATGGCGGAATTCGCAGAGCTTTATTACGAGGGCAGGCAAGAGGATCTTGCCCGTACTCGCGCTCGTTACCGGCAACTTGCCGAGGCGGTCGCCGGCATGGTCCTCGCCCTTGAACAGATGCACCCGGGGCAGGCCGGCTCCCTGCACGATTATTTCAACAAATACGATTTTTATATCCGGCTGCTCCTGGCTCCACCCGAGCAGTTTTTTATTCCGCCTTTTGTCGTTAGTCACGATACCCTCACCGATGCCGCTCTGGTCGGGCACAAAAGCGCTCATCTGCTGCAACTGAATACTGCATCCAAGGTGCGGGTTCCGCCCGGTTTTACGATTACCACCACTACCTTCGCCCTTCTGGTCGAGCATAATAGGTTGCGTCCGGCAATTGACCTCCTGCTGGCCAACATCGATCCAGAATCAAACTCCAGCCTGGAAGAGACTTCGCAGGCGTTGATGACCCTGGTGCGGCGGATGGACATTCCTCATCAGGTATCTCAAGCCATCACAGCCGAATATGACAGAATTGCCAGCCTATATCCAGAGGGCTCGCCACGAGTGGCGGTGCGTTCCTCGGCAATACATGAGGATGGGAATCACAGTTTTGCCGGTCAGTATCATTCGGTTCTTGGCATTGGCCGGGATGATTTGATGGCAGCCTATCTTGAGGTTGTTGCCTCAAAATATTCGCCCGAGGCCCTGTTGTACAGGATCTACGCCGGGCTTTGTGATGAAGAGGCGGCAATGGCGGTCTTGGTTCTGGTCATGGTCGATGCCGTCGCCAGTGGAGTGGTTTACACCCGTGACCCTTCTGTTACTGGCGGCGAGGCACCCCTGTTGGTGCAGAGCATTCATGGACTTGGCCTGCTGTTGGTAGGTGGCGAGACGATACCGGATGTCTATATATTTCCTCAGCATAGCACAACGCCCTCACAGAGTATTGCCGGTTGCCAGCACCAACGGCTGATCTTGCATGAGGGGCGTTTGCATAAGGAACCCCTTGTCGCGAGCGACAAAATCTCCCTGTCGCTCAGCCGTGAGCAGGCCGTTTTGTTGGCCGCAACTGCCAGGAAACTAGAAACCTTTTTCGGTGGGCCACAGGATATCGAATGGGCCTTGGATTGCAACCAGGAACTGTATATTCTCCAGTCTCGACCCCTGCATTTTGAAGCAGCCCAGCCGAGTCTGTCTCCAACAACGGCACCACCTGATGCTCTACCGCTGTTGGTTGGAGCGAAACGAGCGGCTGGTGGGATTGCTTGCGGCCTCGTGCATCATCTCGATACTGTTGATACCGCACCAATACCGCATGGTGCGGTGCTGGTGACTCGCCACATTCCCCCATCACTGGTCCGTTTTATAGGCAGACTCAAGGCTGTGGTCTGTGAACAGGGAGCCGTCACCGGTCATTTTGCAACAGTTTGCCGGGAGTTTGGTGTTGTCCTTTTAGTCGGTGCGGCTAGCGCTGCTGCCCAGTTACCAGAAGGGACCGAGGTTACGGTTGATGGCTATAACGGGACTGTGTATGCCGGTAAGTTGGCCAGTCTGCTAGAGCGTAACGGCGGGGAGGGGATTGCGGCCAATTCCGATTTTTCGAAAAGATTACGAGCCTTGCTTGATTATATTACCCCCCTGCACCTGGTTGATCCCAACGCTTCAAACTTCCAGCCCCAGTCTACCCGATCCCTTCACGATATCATTCGCTATGCCCATGAAAAGGCGGTACAGGCTATGTTCGGCCTAAGCGATATAGCTTCCGGCACCTCGTCGCATTGCCAGAAACTGGAGACTGATCTGCCGATCGACATCTATCTGCTGGATGTCGGCGGAGCCTATGCAGGTGGCTATGAAGGCGGTGAGACCATTGCTCTGAACCAGCTGAAATCCTCTCCTTTTGTGGCGATTTGGGAGGGGCTCAGCCATCCGGACATCGATTGGGAAACGCATTCCCATTTTGATTGGCAAAGTTATGGCGACATGGCGCTTTCGGGCGGTATTGCTAGCAGCGGCTCTAAGGACTACGCCTCCTATGCGGTCGTCAGTCTGGATTATCTCAATCTCAATATGCGTTTTGGTTTCCATTTCACCTTGGTGGACTGCGTTTGCGGCGATGAGCCCAGGGCTAATTACTGTCAGGTACGCTTTGCTGGCGGTGGTGGTGATTATCAGGGACGATCGATGCGAGTCACTTTGATTAGCCGAATCCTCCGAAGTCTGGGTTTTGAGGTCAACATCCGGGGAGACCTGCTCGATGCCCGGCTCACCGGTTATCCTGAAAGTGAAATGTGCTCGCGGCTTTTCGGTCTCGGGCGACTGCTTGGCATGACCAAATTGCTGGATATGGTGTTGCAGGAGCAGGATATTGAATGGTATGCGGAGCAATTTTCACAGGGGGCTGGCAGGTTTGCTAGGCGCCCCGATAGCTCTGTCAACACGGCAGGTTGATTGCGCATGTATGCATTGAACTGGATAACCGATCACCTCGCTACCGGCCATGCGCCCATGTCCTATGATGAGCTGGATGCGATTAAGGAACAGGGGATTACCGCTATCGTCAACCTTTGTGGTGAATTTTGCGATCTGCATCAGGTTGAAGAAAGTTCAGGTTTTGAGGTCTACTATCTTCCGGTAGTTGACGAGTGTGCCCCTGACCTTGCAGCTATGGAAAAAGCGCTGGATTGGTTGGATGAAGCGCTGTATCTCAACAAAAAGGTGCTGGTGCATTGCCGTCTTGGCCATGGTCGAACTGGTACCTTTATAGCTGCCTATCTGTTGCGCCGGGGTTTTGATTTCAAACTGGCTGAAAAAACCATGAAGGGCAGGAATGCCAATCCGGCCACTTACCAGCAGCGCAGTTTTCTTAAGAAATATGGCAAACAGGTGGGGCCACTGCTTACGACGACACCTAAGATCGATAATCGTCCGGCAATGGATATTGCACCATTGCTTCGCATCTATGAGGAGCTGATTGCCGGGATTGATAAGCAACTACGAGTGGATGAGCAGGAAAACTGCTGTGGCCGTGGCAATAATGCCTGTTGTCGACAGCCTTTTGACCTCTTGCTGATTGAAAGTATCCATCTGAGTCAGGCGATCAATAAAACTCTGAATCACGAACAGCGCCAGAAGGTGATAGAGATGGCATTTATCCTGGCGAATCAGTTGAAAACGTTGCATCACCAGTATCCAGGGGTAGCCATCGACGCGGTGGCGGCAATCGCTCAGGAGTCGCTTGCTTGTCCGTTGCTTGAATTGGGAGAATGTCTGGTGTTGGCCGATCGTCCACCGCGTTGCCGGTACTGGGGCTTCGTTACCACCGACGATCATAATCGGGAGATTTTCCAAACTATAGCCGAGCTTTCGCAGCAGACGTTTGTGGCACTGACCGGCAGAATACCTCCAGGTGAACATCTCAAGTTTTCTTCGGCAGATACTATTTCAGGGAAATTTGTTCAGCTCTATTTCCAGGCGATGACTGAGGAAAACGGGTAGGATGACGGTATGAGAGATGCAAACCTTCACAAGGTGTTGATCGTTGACGATGAGCGCGATATGCTTAATATGCTGGCCAAAGTGCTGGTCAAAAAATGTGGCTGCTCAGTAGTTACGGCGGCCTCCGCAGAGGAGGCTCTGGAGTGCATACATGCCGATCCACCTGATGTCGTGCTCACCGATATAAAAATGCCAGGCATGGATGGACTGGAGTTTTCCCGGAAGATAACCGCTATCGACACTGCTATCACCGTAATACTCATGACGGGTTACGGTACCATCGAGATGGCGGTGCAGGCTTTGAAAGACGGAGCTTATGATTTTATCGAAAAACCTTTTGACAACGAGCGCATCATCCACACCGTCAGTCGGGCGATCGAACGCACCCGGTTGCTGCGTGAGAATGTGCAACTCCATCATCGGCTAAGTAATAACGAGCATCTGCATGGTTTTATAGGCCGCTCACGGCGGTTGCTGCAAACCGTTGAGTTGCTCGGACGTATCGCCCGCAGTAATGTCACCGTCCTCATCCGGGGCGAATCGGGTACCGGCAAGGAAGTGGCGGCCAAAGCCCTACATGCCCTGTCTGACCGGGCCGATCGTCCTATGATCACCGTCAACTGCCCAGCGCTGCCGGAGCACATTTTGGAGAGTGAGTTGTTTGGCTACCGGAAAGGGGCTTTCACCGGTGCGGATCGGGACAAGACCGGGTTGTTCGTCGAGGCTGAGGGCTCCACTATCTTCCTCGACGAGATCGCTGATATTCCGGTGGGCGTCCAGACTAAACTGCTACGGGTGCTTCAGGAAAAAGAGGTGCAGCCTCTGGGGCAGAACAAGACCTTTAGCGTCAATGTCCGGGTTGTTGCTTCGACCAATCAAAATCTTGAAGAGAAGATCAGGCGGGGTGAGTTTCGCGAGGATTTGTTTTATCGACTCAATGTGATGACGGTCATCATGCCTGATCTGGCTTCGATGGTTGCCGATATCCCTTTACTCGCCCAGCATTTTCTTGAACATTATAGCAGAGAACATGGGCGCGAGAATTTGGAATTCACCACTGATGCCCTGCAATATCTGATGCAGCGGCAATGGCAAGGGAATGTCCGTGAACTCCAGAATGTCATCAACCGGGCCGTGCTACTCTGTCGTGAGAGCTCAATAGCAATAAATGACCTGAGGGACGATCAAGGTGTTTCAGATTTTCAAGAAAATGCACAAAGTCAGGAGTGTGGATTTTCATTTTTGGGTGGGCAACAGCCCTATAGAGAGGCGAAGAACGCGTTGCTCCACCAGTTCAATGCCTCTTATCTCGCCGATGCCTTAAATACGGCGAATGGCAATGTGACAGTGGCGGCCCGCTCCTGCGGTATGGAGCGGCAGGCCTTTCAACGCCTTCTGCGGCGTTACCATATCGAATCAAGGAGTTTTCGCTGATGCCCAATACACCGGCCGACTATTCCCTAGCCCGCAATAAATCGTACTGCAATTTCTGTCCCGGATATTGCTGTTACCGTCTTCCTGGAGCAACCCTGCTCATCAAGGCAGAAGATATCAATCGCCTGGCTCGGTACTTTGACATCAGTGATGGCGAGGTAAGAAAACGGTTCCTAGAAGATAAAAACACCTTCAAAACCAGGGAGGATGGCTCCTGTATTCTGCTTGCCAATGATCGGATGTGCAAGCGTTGTACCATTCATGAGGCCAGACCCAAGAAGTGCAGCGATTTTCCCTACGATAACCCCTGTCCGTATCTGGAGAATCCTGGTCTTATGGATATCATCCAACCCCGGATCGAGCAGAGCCTTGCTGAAGCGGTTGGTAAGGGTGAATAATGGTCAAAGTCAGCACTCTCGAGCTCAAAAATGTATTTATTGCCATGGGGTTTTTTAAAAACCAGTCATGTCCATTATCATGCTCTTATTTTTTTGCATCCAT
>CAITZN010000532.1 GCA_903896915.1 uncultured bacterium | reverse complement strand
TGCCGCTGGCTCGCTCGAATCACCATGGAACGGTGTCTTGCCTGGGTGGCCGCCGAGTCACATCCAGACGACACCTATCGCTGAACCGCACCACAACCTATTCCGTCCCCCCGTTATTCTTACCCGGAACACCCTGTATCCATGCCGGCGGCCTGACCCTTCCGCCGCTCACATCCCGCATCCGTAATCCCGTTATCGTTTCCCGGATTTGTTTTTTTTGATCAACTATCAGCAGGTCATAGACCAGTTCATCGGCGGTCTGGGATTGCAGGTGCACCTGGGTAAGGTACCGTTCACCGGCCAGGGTCGGCGCATATATATTCCTGGTGGCGAAGCCTACCGGAAAGGGAATGAAATCGACCAGTTGCTGTCCGTGCACGCAGGCTGCATGCATGGCGCCGTCCAACGGAAAGGGAGAACCTATCAGATCCGGTGATACATGCGGCAGGTCCGGAGCCTGCAGCGTACCTTGGGCTGAAGTTGTATCTAGAAAAAGTTGTCCGTACAGGGTGCGGTAGGCAGGTCCGAAGGGGACCAGCTCCCGGTACACCCGCTCTGCAGCCACCTCCCTGGAAGAATCGGTGGAACAGATCATCTCCATCGTGACATCGAGGGAGGTTTGCGAAGAACCGGCAATAAAGGACAGCTCGCAATGGCTGGTCATCCGGGTCATGGTCTTCAAGGTTTTTTTTGACAGAAGACTGGCACAGACTTGCTCGTTTCCCTCCTGCTCCAGCTCGACCACAACATCAAGTGTGACAGAATTCGGTGGAATTTCGAGAAATTTGTTAAAGCGGCTTTGGTGCATGAACCTAACATCCACCGCAGGATAGGCCGTCTGCACGGTCAAGGCCAGCAGCTGCATCGCCTCGACCGCCGGAAAAATAACCCGGTGGTCGAAACAGTGATCCCGGTACCAGGGATGGACCGGTACTTGAATTGCAATACGCTTGGTGGCCATTAACCGGGAAACTGCTGCCAGAGGGAGATGGTTTTGGCATCAACCTCCACCGGGATATTGTTGGTGTTCACTGCACAGTGCCGCGTAAACCCGGTGCAGACAATCTCGCCGTTGTCCGCCCGGGTGATCAAATAGTCGAACTGCACCTTGACCAGTTCCAGCTTGGCCAGGCGCGTATGGATAACCATCAGGTCGTCATAGAAAAGCGGGGAATAGTAATTGAGTTCTGTCTTGATGATCGGGTAGATGTAACCGCTTGCCTCGATTTCCTTGTACGGATAGTTCGCCTCCCGCATGAGGGAGGCCCGTCCGAATTCAAAATAGCGAAGATAATTGGCGTGATAAACAACTTGAGATCGGTCCGTATCCACATAGAGGGTACGGAGTTCACAGCGATGCCAGACCAGACCGGTTTTGGTGTCGCGTACATAGGACGGCCGATCATGGGGTTCAGGAACAAACGGTTTTGGGCGCATTAGAGACCTCGGAAAACGATGCAGCAGTTAGTGCCGCCGAAACCAAACGAGTTGGAGAGAAAAAATTCGTGGGCATGTGTGCGGGTCACGTTGGCAACGACATCGAGGTCAGCGAGTCCGGGGTCGGGGATATGGTTGACCGTCGGCAACACGAGTCCCTGGCGCATGGCTTCAATACCCAGCGCAGCTTCGATGGCGGCTGAGGCACCCAGGCTATGGCCGACCTGAGACTTGTTGGCTGAAATCGGAATTCGGGGCAGTCGGTTGCCGAAGACCGTCCGCATGCATTCTGCCTCGGTGGTGTCACCGGTGGGCGTTGACGTGCCGTGGGCGTTGACCGCGCCAATGTCTTCCGGAGCGATTTCGGCGTCCTCAATGGCGTCTTGCATCGCCCGGATAACCGTCTGGGCATTGGGCCGGGTGAAGTGGTGCGCGTCCGAGGTCCAGCCAACGCCTGCCACTTCGGCTTTGGCCTCCAGGCCATGGGCACGTGCCACATCCTCTGCTGCCAGGACTAAAACCCCGGCTCCTTCCGCGAGGACAAATCCTTTACGATCAATGCTGAAGGGCCGCGAGGCTTGGCTGGGGTCCGCAAAGGAGCGATCCTTGGGGCCGACCTTGATGGTGGCG
>CAITZN010000531.1 GCA_903896915.1 uncultured bacterium | reverse complement strand
GCCTTTACTGGAGTCTGGATAAATTGTCCCTTTTCCTGTGCCAGAGGGATGGCACAGAGGAACGACGTCTAACTTTTATACTCTACGTGGATAAATCGTGGCAAGTCTAAACCGAGGGTGACGATACGTAGCGCACAGCCTCTTCAATACTGCGCCTGCCTTTGTGTAGCAGTTGCAGGCCATCTTCCAAAAAAAGATCGGTTCCCGACAAACAATCATCCACAAAAAACGGGCCGCTGGCGGTCCTGCGTAACCCGACAAGATGGGCTCCACACCCCAAGGCCTTGCCAATATCGGCGGCCAACACCCTGACATAAGTTCCCCGACTACACACCACCTCAACGTCCAGTTGATTACTGATTACATCGTACCCTTTGAAGCTGAGGGAATAAATCTCGATCGGCTTGGCGGCTTTATCGATGAAGACTCCCTCCCGGGCATACGCATACAAAGGCTTTCCGTTGAGCTTCGCAGCTGAGTAATACGGCGGGGCCTGTAGTTGCGGACCGACATGTTGCTGCAGACAAGCATCAATAGTTGCCGTATCAAGATCTGGCACAGATGCTATGCTGGTGACTGCACCCTCAGGATCCTGAGTCTCAGTCTCGATACCTAACTGAAGCCGGGCAACGTATGTTTTCCTGCTGCCCATGAACAGCTCGATACACCGGGTTGCCGCTCTACCGACACAGACAACGAGTAGCCCGGTGGCAAAAGGATCAAGCGTGCCGGCATGCCCTACCTTTTTTATTTTGAGCAACCACCGAATTCTGCGGACTATGGCAAAAGAGGTCAACCCCTCAGGCTTATCAACCAGAAAAACCCCTTCTTCCCATTCCTGCCCATTGATAGAACCAGGCTCTCTCGCCTCCATGGGCTAAGAGCGTGTTTCCTGGAGCAACAATGGCAACAGAGCATCGCGAACCGCTTCAAGGCCCTGCCCCTTCACACGGAACCCACTGGCATTCCGATGACCACCGCCGCCAAACTGGGCAGCGACAAGCGAGACGTCACATTGCCCCTTGGCGCGCAGACTGACAGAAACAACATCAGGCGCTACTTCCTTGATAAAGACGGCAACTCGCACCGAACGCACCGCCCGAGGAAAATTGATAAAATGTTCAGTGTCCTCCATGGTAGTGAAGGTCCGTGCCAGCATTTTCTGGGTCACCTTGATGATGGCAATCCGATCTTTGCCGTGCATCTCAAGGCTTGCCAAGACTTCCTGCATCAGGCGCAAACGTCCCAAAGAATAATTATCGTATAAATTATTGGCAATAATCTCTGGACGTACACCCAGCCGGACCAGTTCGCCGGCCACCGCAAAAGTGTGAGCGCTCGTGGATTCGTACCGGAACGATCCGGTATCTGTGCTTATCGCAGTATACAGACACTCTGCGGCCCTAGGCGAAATCTCTGCCCCCAACGCCTCGGCCAGAT
Source organism: uncultured bacterium (assembly GCA_903896915.1). Lineage (GTDB taxonomy): Bacteria > Desulfobacterota > Desulfobulbia > Desulfobulbales > Desulfobulbaceae > Desulfobulbus. The sequence goes on along the minus strand of CAITZN010000531.1, from coordinate 1,858 downwards.
CAAAAATCATTTCTCCAGTGGAAGAACGATGCGGCTCGACCCATGCGCCATCGCCAAAACCACTGTTTCCCTGGTGATGGTCGATAACCATAATGGGTCGAAAACTCATCAGTTCCAAGCTGTTCTTACCCAGTCGCTTTTCGTCACCGCAATCGAGGCAAATGGTAAGGATATCATCCTTGGCTTGCGTGACGAAGTCCCTGATCTTTTCTATATCTGTCTGTATTTGAGCGCAACCAGGTAAAAAACGATAAAGCGGAGGAACCGGACCATCCAAATAACCGAGCACTAGCTTATTCATGCCTTCGAGGATCTCGGTCAACCCGAGCAACGATCCCAAGGCATCCCCATCAGGATTGTAATGAGTGGTCAGGAGAATATGGCCCTTAGCCTGAATCGCCTCCAGAACCGCTTGATCAGGACTCTTCACTTTTCCGTTCCTTTTCAATCTGTCGGAATAACGTATCGATTCGCTGGACTTCTTCATTCAAACTGTCAAAATAGAAAAGAAGCTCAGGCGTGTAGCGCAGATTGAAAACTTTGGCAAGATGGCTTCGGAAGAACCCCTTGGCCCGATTCATGCCCTTCAAGGCCTGACCGGAGTTTGTTCCAGCTGGTACGGTAAAATAAATCTTAGCCTGCTTGAGGTCCGGAGTCACAACAACTCGTGAAACGAGGACTCCGACCAAACTGGGGTCACCCATCTTCTGCACCAACAAGAGCGACAATTCGTTTTTTACGGCCTCAGCTATCCGCTTCGGCCTCGAACTTTCAGGTCGCCCCAGACCGGGGAGTTTAAAATCAAATTCCATAGGCATATTTGTCGATTACAGAACCCCGGCTACTTCATCGAGGATAAAGGCCTCAAGGTTGTCACCGATCTTGAGGTCGGTGTAATGGTCGACGCCGATACCGCATTCAAATCCAGTCAACACTTCTTTGGCATCATCCTTGAACCGTCTAAGCGAAGTGATCTTGCCGGTATAGACGACCACGCCTTCTCTGAGCACACGTACGCGGGCATTCCGTTCAATTTTCCCAGACAGGACCGAACAACCGGCGATTGTACCGATTTTCGGCACCTGGAAAGTCTCGCGGACTTCGGCGACGCCGATAACCCGCTCCTCAAAGGTCGGATCCAGCATGCCCTTCATAGCCTTTTCGATATCTTCGAGAGCATGGTAAATAACATCGTAGGTACGGATGTCGACCCTTTCCCGATCGGCAAGTTCTTTGACTTTGGCACTCGGTCGGACATTAAAACCGATAATGAGGGCATCGGAAGCAGCGGCAAGATGAATGTCATTCTCGGTGATAGAGCCCGTCCCCTCATGGAGAGAACGGACACGAATCACCGCGGTCGACAGGTTTTCCGCTGCCTGGCCAAAGGCCTGTAACGTACCCTGAACATCTGCCCGCAAGATAACCCGCAGTTCTTTGACGTCCTGTTCAGCCATTTTTTCAAAAAGATTTTCGAGCGAAACCTTAGAGGCTGAGCCTAATTCGATTTCCCTGGCCTTAAGCTGACGGGATGCGGCGACAGACTTGGCCATCTTATCCTCGGTGAGCACGACGAACTCGTCGCCCGCCTGTGGCACACCCGAGAGACCCTGTATTTCAACGGGGATGGAAGGTCCTGCCTCAAGGACCTGTTCACCGCGCTCGTTGGTCAACATCCGGACCTTGCCGCTGTAAATACCGGCGACAAAAACATCGCCAAGCCGCAAGGTACCATCCTGTACCAAAACCGTAGCCACCGGACCGCGTCCTTTATGAAGTTGCGCCTCGATGACAGTCCCCTTGGCCTTGCGCGACGGATCAGCACGGAGTTCGAGGATCTCAGCCTGCAACTGAATAG
>CAITZN010000530.1 GCA_903896915.1 uncultured bacterium | reverse complement strand
CGACAACAACGGCAAGTCTTACGGTTTCTCCGTCCGCTGTCTCAAGGACTGAGTTTTGTTGATTTATTTGACTATTTTCCTATTTGGGGTATGGGGCAAAGCCCCATCGAATTTTTTTTTGCACCGCGATTTTCAGTGCCGCAACCTCATGGTGCACCATAATTCGGTCCGTTTCATCGATTTCCAAGGCGGCCGTCTCGGGCCCCTGGCCTATGATCTGGCCTCCCTGCTGCTCGACCCCTATGCGGGGTTGCCTTTGTCTGTGCAGGACCACCTGACAGTCGTCTATCTCGAGGCCTTGCAGCAGGAAATTCCCTACAATCCTGACCAGTTCCGCCGTGAATATGTCTTCCTAGCTCTGCAGCGTAATTTGCAGATTTTGGGGGCCTTCGCGTTCCTGAGCCAAGTGCGGCAAAAGCCTTTTTTTGCGCAATTTCTTCGTCCGGCCCTGGTCTCACTGAGCGGTCTTCTTGCTAAATCGGAGGCTGCCGAGTATGCTGGCTTAAGACACTTAACTACCCAAAGCCGCCAGGAGCTTGAAAAACGATCATGACTACAGAAAACGCAACCCTGGTTGCCCTTATCGGCCGGCCCAATGTCGGCAAATCCACCCTTTTTAACCGCATGGTCAGGCGTCGCGACGCGCTGGTCGATCCAACCCCCGGGGTCACCCGAGATCGTCATTACGCCCGGGTCAGCTGGGAAGAGCACCCCTTCATCCTGGTGGATACAGGCGGTATCGACGATGAAGACGACACCATTGTCAACCATATCCGGCACCAGGCCATGATGGCCATCGAGGAGGCGGATATTATCTTTTTTCTGATGGATGGCCGCGAGGGCCTGACGCCAAGCGACATCGAGATTGTCGACCTGCTACGCCGCACCGAGAAAAAAGTCTTTTATATCGTTAACAAGATCGATAGTCCGGATAGAGAAGATGACCTGCTCATGCCCTTTTGGGAACTTGGTGTTGAGCAGCTGTGGCCGCTTTCCGCGGACCATGGCTTCGGCTTCCACAACCTGATCGAGGGGCTGCTGCCACATCTCCAGAATACGGACCTGCAGACCGATCTACCGGAAAATACCATGCGGGTCGCCTTTCTCGGTCGTCCCAATGTCGGCAAGTCCTCGATGGTCAACGCCATCGTCGGTCAGGAGCGGATGGTGGTTTCCGAGGTCTCCGGTACAACGCGGGATTCCGTTGACACCCTGCTCAGTCGCGACCAATATAATTATCTGCTCATCGATACCGCCGGCATCCGTCGCAAGGGCAAAACCACCGACAAACTGGAGAAATTCTCAATTCTCAAGGCCCTTAAGGCCCTGGGGCGCTGTGATATCGCCATTGTGTTGATCGATGCCGAGGAAGGTGTCACCGAGCAGGATACCAAGGTGATTGGTTACACCCAGGAACAGAGCCGGGCCTTGATTATTATCATCAACAAGTGGGACCTGGTCAAAGATGATAGAAAACGCCAGGAACGGTTGTTGTCGGATTTGCAAGAGGCGGTCAAATTTATCCCCTATGCCCCGGTCCTCAAGGTTTCAGCCTTGACCGGCTCTGGGATCAAGCGGTTGTTTCCCGAGATCGGCCAGGTTCACCGTCAGTTTCATCAACGCTTTCCTACCGCCGCCCTCAACCGGGTGCTGGCCGATGCCATTGCCCATCACGAACCGCCCATGCACCATGGTCGCCGCCTCAAATTTTACTACACTGCCCAGTTGGGAACGGCTCCACCGCTTTTCGCTGTGGTTACCAATGCTCCTAAGGGTATCCACTTTTCCTACGAGCGCTTTTTGACCAACTTCTTTCGGGATGGTTTGGGGTTGGACCGGGTACCGCTTCGTCTTCTCTTCCGCGAACGGAGTGGGAGAAAGACAAAGTCGAGTTTAATAGTTAAAGTGGACGATGATAAGAGTAAAAAAAGACGATAATAGAGAGGCTAATACCGGTTGATGGGATTAGATTTCAAGAGGGACGGAGCATGCTGCATAAACTCTCGATTTTATTGGAGTGGATTCGACCCGCAGGAATAACGTTCGTCTTTTTTTTTGCAGAATATTTTAATACGGATGCCATCTCAAAATTTCATATTCTGGGCCCACTGGTCGTTATCGTTGTATCGGGAACCGTAGCCTTTGAATCCTTGATACTGGGAGAGGTAGGTTCTGAGAAAATTGGCTATACGCCCAATCGTCCGTATCAGATTCAATCGGGATTAAATAACCTGGCTACAGCGGTTACCGCTCTTCTTGTTTTTCTGATGCGGTGGGGAATATACGCAGATGCAACCATTGTCGTCGCAATGTTGCTGTTTTTTTCTTTTTCTGCGGTCAACCATGCCGCAACGGCGGTCAGGGAAAAGAACTTTAAGCCGGTCAATCTCCTGCGGCCGCTGATGGCTTTATTACTGGTGGGTGTATTGCTTCCTCCCATGATTAAAGCATTGGCCCAGTAGAAGGCGTTTTAGGGATACTGTTGCCGTATCCCTGAGCGTTCCACCCTCTGCTGCCTCCAATCTGGAACCGGTCTTTTTCCCAAGGTTCAATCCCCTCCCTCAGACGTTTTCCAGCTGCTATACGGCGCAATACACAGCGCCGCGTTGTAATATCGCGGGTCGCCGGTAACCTCCTTGCCTATCCATTCGGGCCGTTCAAAAACTTGATTCTCAGCCTCCAGTTCGATCTCCGCCACGATCAACCCGGCATTGAGGCCAAAAAACTCGTCGATCTCCCAGTTGAACCCGCGGTAGGGGATGGTATACCGCTTCTTTTCGATCTGCGGTTGCGGGCAGAGACTGTCCAGCAGCGACCGGGCATCGGCCAGGGGGATTTCGTACTCATATTCGCTGCGGACTGCGCCGATGGTCGCCCCCTTGATGGTCAGAAACCCTTTGTTGCCGGCAATGCGAATGCGGACTGAGCGTTCCTTGCTGGCACAGAGATAGCCCTGGCGATACTCGATACCCTCAGCCAGCCCTTGCCAGCCATCACCGGTAAGGAGGAATTTGCGTTCGATTTCCTGTCCCATTGTTGCTCCTGGTTGCAAAAATAATAGAATCGGGTGTGGCACCAAGGAAAGGTGGCTGCCGGGGTGTGTCAACTGCCTGTCGTTCAAGTCACTGAGTCATTGAAGGGCATCCATGGTAGCTTTTTTGTTATCATCCGACAACAACTCTCCGGTTGCCGTTGGCAAAGGTATCTTTTTAAACAAATAGTTTTCCCTCTGGGTTCTTTTTTAGCTTCTGGTCACTACCCAATTTTGCCAAATTGACGACAGGATATCACGACTGATGGCCAATTTTTCCGGTTTTGGCTGCACTCTCTCTGATAGTTGCTAGCAGATAAATATTTGATATAATTTGATTTATATCAAGGTTTCCGCCGTTTTCCCGTTCTTTGCTTGACACCTCCAGCGCCTCTTGGTATCACAAATGCTGACTTCCATTCCCATAAGGTTCAATTATTCCTGAGATCCTGAGGGATTTTACTGTTTGGTGACCTATGCTTGAAAAATCATTGCTGCGGATCGTACTGGCTCTGGCCATTGTCCTGTCTGCGCAACCATTGCTGGCGGAAGACAATGTCCTCAGCACTATAAAAGAAGCGATCAGGCAATATCAGGCCGGTGATTATACCGGTGCCTCCTCAAATCTTGATTATGCTTCGCAATTGGTCCGGCAGCAAAAAAGTGAAAAGATGAAGGGCCTGCTGCCGACACCTCCAGCTGGTTGGCAGGCTGGCGAGGCCAGCGCCCAGGCCCTGGGTACGGCTATCCTTGGCGGCGGCGTCACAGTCAGTCGTGATTACACAAAAGGACCATCAGTTGTCAGCGTTGAAATTGTTTCCGATTCGCCGGTACTGCAATCGGTGCTGGTGATGATCAATAACCCGATGTTTGCTGGGGCTGGCGGCGGTAAGCTCGAGACGGTGAAAGGGCAGCGGGCAATTATAAAATTCGAAAACAATAAACAGAGTGGCGAGCTGTACATTGTTGTGGCCACTCGCTTTGTTATCACCATCAAGGGCCGACAGGTTACAAGGGCAGATTTGCTCGCTTTTG
>CAITZN010000529.1 GCA_903896915.1 uncultured bacterium | reverse complement strand
TGATTCGTCGTAAGGAAACTTCAGACCAGAAGAGCTCCCCTGTTTTTTTACGTGAATGCCATTCAAAAACCTGTGGTCCTTCAGACAGGGCCCTGCGAATCTTCTCAACTCCTTCTGCTTTTGAATAAGGGGGCGTTCCCTCTGAGAGAAGGCCAATGTCTACGGTTAGCGCTTCAGCATGTGTGTACCCATAGATTTCCAGCATACGGTCATTGACATCCACAATCCGTCCGTCCTGAGCATCGTGAATGAATATGGCTTCGTTCGTTGCGTTGAAAATGGTTTGGTAATTTTGCAAGCTTTCCATCCGTTCTCTCTCGGCAGATGCCAGTTGTCGCACGAAACGGCCGATTAAGATGTACAGGAGTGTCGCTGTGCAGAGAATGAAGAGAGAACCTTTAACAACCGCAATTTTTACCATAACGGCGGGATCTTGTACCAGCCAGCCAAGCACAGTGTCAGACCCATATATCCAGGCAATCCCAAACAGTGCATAGATGGCGACAATCTTTGCGGTCTTTCTCCTGTGCTTTTGCAGAGGTCGGTAACTCATTGTATGTTGCTCGCGGGTAAACAAAATTTGGCGTTAGTTCGATCCGGTCCTGATTTCAGACAGATGGCAGGTGATGGTAAATATTTTATACACGACTTTTGATCTATTACAAAGAGAGGTTCGCAGATATGATGGTGGGTGTTGTGGGAGGGATGATGAGGAACATGGTCAGCCCGATCCTTTATCGTCCTGTTGCGGCTCATGGACCACCGGGGGGCATCATGCAGATTGAGGGAGTCACAGTGAGATGTTCCACTCTAGACTCGTTGATATTGCCTGAGTTTGTTGCTACAGAGAAGCCCCTGACATCCGAGGCTTCTCTGTCATTCACCATCCGCTAATCCATCATAACGACTTCGCCGTGGTCAATATGGTATTTCGCGGCAACAATCTTAACCTTGTCAGAATCGACGAGGTGTTTCAGCACTTTGGACTTATCGGTAAGCGTGGCCTTGACCAGCGCAATGTTGGCATCGGCTACCGCCTCGACGAACTGTGCGTTGTCCTTTTCGGAGATCTTGCCCTCGCTTTTGGTTTTCTTCAGGGCGGGTCGGATGGCCTTGACAATCGCTCCGATATTCCCTTCGCCCTTCCCTTTCAATTCCACGGTTGCTTTAACCGCGCCGCATTTTTCATGGCCAAGAACGATGACCAGGGGGGTGCCAAGATGCTCGGCTGCATATTCGATGCTGCCTAGAATGATCGGATCAGTGACATTGCCGGCAACCCTGATCACGAATAGGTCGCCGAGGCCGGTATCGAACAGCAGTTCCGGCGACAGTCTTGAGTCGGAACAGGTCAGGATGATCGCATAGGGCTTCTGGCCAGCAGCGAGCATCTTGACGACCTCCATACTGTCGCCGGTGTGCTGGTGCTTACCCGAGACAAAACGAACGTTGCCTTCCTTTAATTTAGTCAGCGCCTCTTGATACGAGATTGAAGGTGCTCCTGGAGATGCTGCCGCAGCCCCGACAGACAGTGCGATGCATGCAACAATAATCGAAAACGTTTTGGTGAAATTCATTCCATGTCTCCTCTGTAATTTGACTCAGTAAAAGGATGCAAAACATCCGTGTTTATTTGCCACGTAAGCTCCAACAGAAAGGCTCCTGGTTTTGGCACCGATAGCCCTTAGCCTCTCACAGCCCATATTTCTTGCTATATCCCCGCGGCGTGATCATCTTCTCCCGCCAGACAAAGGTCTGCGAGTTGCCGATGATCACCGTGGTCTGCATACCGATCTCCTCGTCAAGCATAGTGCCCAAGGTGGTGAGGCGCACGGTTTCGTGTTCCCGGGTGGCGCCACTGACAATGCCCACCGGGGTATCGGCGGAGCGGTGTTGCAGCAGAATTTCGCGGGCCCGGACGATTTGATCGGTTCGTTTCTTGGATTTGGGATTGTAGATCACCACCACGAAATCGGCTGGGGCTACCGCCTCAAGGCGGCGCTCGATCATCTTCCATGGGGTCATCAGATCTGACAAACTGATGGCGGCGAAATCGTGCATCAGAGGGGCACCCAGGATGGCGGCGCAGGAGTTGAGGGCGGCAATGCCGGGGATGATATCGATCGGCACTTGGGAGTCCATGGATTTGGCCAGCTCAAAAACCAGCCCGGCCATGGCGTAGATGCCGGGGTCGCCGCCGCAGACCAGCACCACCCGTTTACCTGCTGCCGCCAGCTCCAGGGCCTTGCGGCAGCGGTCGATCTCCTGCATCATCGAGGATGAGATAACCTCGCTGTTTGGATTGAGGCAGTCGCGCACCAGGTCGAGGTAGGTACGGTACCCGACCACTATTTCCGCCTGTTCGAGAGCTGTTCTGGCGCGGGGGGCCATGAGATCGATTGCGCCGGGTCCGAGGCCCGCTACCACCAGTGAGCCGGTGCACTTCTCTGCTGCTGTCGTCATTGTTCTGTTTTTCCTTATCCGTTGTGAGGGGTTGTGGTTGTAAAGGGATGGGCGATTTCCGCTACTGCGGTGGTCACATCCGTCCATTTCATCTTGGGAACCAGCAGGGTGCTGCCGGGTCCGGCACTGAGCAGGGCTGCCGGTTCGGCCACGCCCTTGGCCCCGGTCGCCTTCAGCACAGCCTGTGAAGTGCTGACCTCTTCGACCTGATTGAGTGACTCGCTGGTGAAAAAATCGATGGCCAGGGCATGGCTGCGGGCAAATTCCAGCAGGCCTTCTTCATCCTGCTTGAGATCGATCGAGGCCAACCGGGCGATGGCCTCAGGAGCAAATTGATGCTGGGCACAGGTTGCCGCTACCGCCCGCGCAATGTCGGCCTTCGGGGTGCCGCGGTTGCAGCCTATTCCGAATACCAGGGTTTTTGGGTGGAGCAGCGCGCTTCCAGCCGGTCCCTCGGTACGGGCCGAAATGATGAGGTCGGCCTGCTCCGGGGCGGCAACTGCCAGTAAATCGGGCGGCAGGGGCGGCAAGGGATACCCGCTCCAAAGATGCAGTGAACCCTGATCCACCAGTTTCCCCATGGCCCTGGTGAAGGCCTCCTTGTCGCCGACAATTAACCCCAACTCCCGGCACCAGAGGTCCAGTGCCGTTAAACCAAGAACATCGGAAGCGGTGGTGAGCACAGCCTGACCGCCGGTGTGGGTTGCGACCACTTCCGCCAGTCGATTGGCCCCGCCAAGATGGCCGGAAAGCAGCGATATGGCAAATTTTCCCTGCTCATCACAGACCACGATCGCCGGATCGTGGTACTTGTCCCGCAAAAGGGGGGAGATGGTGCGGACCACAATGCCGGTGGCCATGATGCAGACGATCTCTCGATAGTCCTGCCAAGCTTGCGCGAAGACCTCGGCCAGCCGTCCTTTGCAGGGAAAGAAATCCCCGTCCAACGCCGCTGCCAGCTGTCGGCCCAGATCGCAGCCTCCTTGGGTCAGGGCCAGCACGGCAATGCCTCGATTTTTTGACGCTTCAGCAGCCATCAGCGGTACTCGTGAGAAAACCCGGCATCATAGAGTTTCGAGGCAATAATGCTGTCTTCGGCCAGGGCAGGACCAACCACGATCATCGCGGTCTTCTTGATCTGCGAGGCCTGAATCTTTTCGGTGATGTCAGTCAGGGTGCCGCGGATGATCTGCTCGTCCGGCCAGCTGGCCCGCTCGACCACGGCAATCGGGGTTGTCGGCGGATAGCCGCCAGCGAGGAGATCCTCAACGACCTTGGCCATCATCGAGACGCTGAGAAAGATGCACATAGTGGCCTGGATCGTGGCCAGGTTGCGTAGCGACTCCCGTTCCGGTACCGGGGTGCGGCCCGCCTGGCGGGTGAGAATCACCGTTTGGGTAACCTCAGGTACGGTCAGTTCCTTTTTCAAGGCGGCGGCGGCGGCAAAGGCCGAGCTGACGCCCGGCACCACTTCGTAAGGGATGGCTTCCTTGTCCAGCCACTGCATCTGTTCGCGGATCGCCCCGTAGATGGCGGGGTCGCCGGTATGGAGGCGGACGACCCTCAGCCCATCCCTGTGCCCTTGGGCCAGCAGCTGTATGATGGCCTCCAGATCGAGGGTGGCACTGTCGTGACAGGCAGCTTTGATGCCCTCGAGCAGGGCAACATTGACCAGACTGCCGGCGTAGACCACCAGGTCAGCGGTATCGAGCAGGCGGCGTCCTTTAAGGGTAATCAGTTCCGGGTCGCCCGGACCGGCGCCGAGAAAAATAACCGGATGGAGTGTTGTCCCGGATTGTATCTGCGAGTTTTCCATCTTACATTTGCACCTTTTTTTTGCGGATCAGCATGGTTGAGAAATAGTGGAGTTTGAGGCCCCGAGCCTGGCGGATATCGGTATAGACCCGTTCGTCGGGCATGCCGGAGCGTTCGATCAGCACCGCATGCTCAATGAGGTCGAGTTCGGTCAATAGGTCGATCAGGGCATCCAGCCTGCGGTAGACCTTCATCAACACCACTGCATCCAGGGTGGTGAGGATGTGGCGGAGGCGATCGTCTTCAAAGGCGGCTGGTACAACGGCCAGGACATCGTCACCCAGAGCCAGAGGGTTGGACTGGGAGGCGGCGCAGGCAGCCATGGCGGTGATGCCGGGGACGACCGTGACCTTGGTCTGCGGCCGCCGTTCCAGGATCATGGGCAGGAGATAAAAGGCTGTAGAATAGAGGGTCGTGTCGCCCAGGGTGGGAAAGGCAACATCTTGCCCACGATCGAGATAGGTAATGACTTCGTCGGCTGCCTTGCCCCACGCCTGGAGCAGATGGTGATCGGTTTCCTGGCCGAGAAAGACCTTTTTCATGGGGAAACAGAGTTCAAGGATTTTACGCCCGTTGCTCGGCACCATCTGAGCGGCGATCTGCAGGGCACTGCTGGTACCGTTCTCCTTGGCCATGGGTACGGCCCAGACCTTGGTCGTGTCCAGGATGCGCACTGCCTTGTAGGTCATGAGTTCAGGGTCGCCGGGACCCACTCCAACCAGGTAGAGGTGGCCAGTCTGCGAGGAAGCTGTTTCGATACTCATTTGTCGCCTGTGATAAGGGTTATGGGATTGAAGACGCGAAATTCTCCGCCGGGATATTCCCTGCGGGTCACAGCTAAGGTACTGCTTGTCACCTTGAGGTGCAGGCGTTGCAGGCACTGCACAGCGGTGGTTTCGGTGGCTGCCAGGACAGCGTTGATGACGATGCGGCCGCCCTCGGTCAGTTGGGCTACGGCCGTCTCGATAATCGCTTCCAGCCGCTTGCCGCTGCCACCGATGAAGATGCGGTCGGGTGCAGGCAGGCCTGCCAGAGCCTCCGGTGCCTCGCCGTTGATCAGATGGATGTTGTAGGCACCGTATTGTTTGATGTTGGCGCGGATATTTTGCAAGGCTTCCGGGTTTTTTTCTACGGTATACACGGCAAGCTCAGGGTTGAGCCGAGCTGCCTCCAGGGAGACGCTGCCTGAGCCGCCGCCGATATCCCAGAAAACCCCAGTCGCTGGCAGGCGTAGCCGGTGCAGGGTGGCGGCCCGGACCTCGTCCTTGGTGATCAGACCTCGGGAGTGATGGATCTCGATTTCCCTGAGGCCGAAACGGAAGGTTTCGGGCAGGGGGGACTGCTCTACCAGCATCATGTTCAAAGGGGCAAAGGTCTGGGCGGCAATCTCGACCAAACTGCCGCTGATCAGCCGCTCATCGGCTAGACCGAGATTCTCGGCCACCCGGATGCGGATGGTTTCGATGCGATCAACGTCGTCGCATTCTTGCAGTACAGCCAACAGCGTAGCGGCCACCCGGTCCGGACTGTTGTGCTGATCCGTGAACAGCAGCACCTTGGCGTGGCGGAGAACCTGGCCGGGGATGTCCTGGCCCGATCGGCCATGGAGGCTGAGCAGGGCGAGATCATCCCAGGGGATACAAAAACGGGCGCAGGCCAGCTGGACTGCGGACAGCGCCGGGTGGACAACAACCCGCTCCGCACCGAAACGGGCAATCAGGGTGCGGCCGATGCCGTAGAACAGGGGGTCGCCGCTTGCCAGCACGGCGACATTGCCTGTCGGCAACGCCTCCGTCACCTGAGTCAGCATAACAGCCATTGGGGTAATATCAATCCGTCGGCAATCCAATCCGGCCACCAGGGGTAGGTGGCGGCGGGAGACCACGACAGCTGCGCAAGACTGTACTAGTGCCTGTTGCGCCTCGGTCAGAATCGGGCCACTGATGCCGATCAGTTCAATCTGCGACATGGACGACCACTCCTTTTTCCGAGGTCACCAGATAGACCTGCACCGGCAGGCCCGACCACAGTTCGGCCTGAACTTTGGCCTTGCGGCAGACGGCAGTCACAAGGTCGTTGCGCTCCATGCGTTGCAGCCGTTCATAGATCTCACGGGCGGTATTGGCCTCGGCCATTGCAGTTGCTTCATCTTCATCCAATCCCAACCGGGACAGTAATTCTGCCGCCTGGCGAGTTTCCAAAGCACCGTTGCGGACATGGGTCTGGGGCACGGCCAGGGCCGCCTTAATCAGCTTGGCCCACATCGCTGCCAGATGAATTTGGGCAAAGCCATGGCGCTTTGCTGCCTCCAGGGCATATAGCAGATAATCGCCCATCATCACCTGGGCCTCCTCCGGCAGGTGGAGCTTGCGTTGTACCGCTGCCTCCGAGGTGCGGCCGGTGGAAAGCAGCACCTCGGTGAGCCCGGCAGCCCTCGCGACCTGCATCGAGGCCTCGATGGTATCGGTCCAGGCCTGAGCTGATACCGGTTTGACAATGCCGGTAGTGCCGAGGATCGAGATCCCGCCGATCACGCCCAGCCGCTTATTCAGGGTCTTGGCGGCCAAGGCCTCGCCGTCGCGCACAAAAATTTTGATCTCCAAGACTCTGTGCTGGTGCTCGCTACCGGCCAGGGCCTCAGCCACCGCTGCCCGGATCATCTGGCGGGGGACCGGATTGATTGCCGGCTCGCCGACCGGCACCGGCAGTCCGGGTTTGGTCACCACGCCGACTCCCGGTCCGTTGACCAGAACAATCTGCTCTCCGCCGCACGCTTCCATGAGCCATCGGACCTCTGCGCCGATTTCAGCGCCATTGGTCACGTCGGGGTCATCACCGGCATCCTTGACCACTGTGGCCAGCGCGAACTCTGCCGAATTGCCACCGAATCGACAGAGGGCAAAGTTGTGGCGGGAGCCGTCGGGAAAGGGAATGTCGATGACCCCAGGATTTTCCCGGCCCAGCAGGCAGAGAACCGCTGTCTTGGCCGCCGCAGCGGCGCAGGCTCCGGTCGTATAGCCGCTGCGCAGAGCTTTTTTCTTTTCGGACCGTGGTGACATCGTTCTGTTCTTACGCCAGGCGGAGCAGAGCGTTGACCGCAGCCACGGCCACCGGGGTGCCGCCCTTGCGTCCCAGAGAGGTGATAAACGGGTAGGGTTTTTCCGCCAGCAGTTGTTTTGATTCCATCGCATTGACAAACCCGACCGGCACGCCGATCACCAGGTCCGGAGAAAAAATGCCCTGATCGATCATTTCCATGACTTTGAGCAGGGCAGTCGGGGCATTGCCGATCGCGACAATGCCGATATTGTCTTTCGTTGCCCGGGTCATGGCAGCATCGGAGCGGGTGGAGCGGTTTTTTTTCGCCAGAGCTACAGTCTCTAACTCCTTGATCCGGCAGATCACCCGGCCACCGAAGGGGGTGAGCAGGGCGGTGGAGATACCGTTGGCCGCCATGTTGACATCGACCAGGATATTCTTTCCCTCCCTGATAGCCAGAAGAGCGGCCTTGATGGCCTCGGGATGGAAGCGCAGGTTTTCGGCAAAACTAAAATCGCCGGTGGCGTGAATGACCCGGCGTACTACGGCAAATTCATCCGGAGAAAACCCGGTGGCACCGATTTCGCTCTCGATGATGCGAAAGCTCTCGGCTTCTATGTCCTGGGGGGCGATCTGTTGCAAAGTGACCATGGCTCAATGCTCTTTAGGTTAATGGTCGGCAGGCCTGCACAAAATGGGTCGCAACCTCAGGGGTGCGGCCCCAGTGCAGATGAGTATACCCTGCCAGGGTGTTGTTGTGGCTGTAGCCTTCGGGGCGGCCGTCCGCCAAGCGGAAAACCGATGTAATCTGCGGGTGCCCCTCTTCGATGGTGGAATAATGAAATTCGTGGCCGTGGAGTATAGTGCCTGCAGGTCCCATCAGGCAATCGCGCGCCACAACCGGCTGCCGGTAGCCCAGACTTCGCAGGCGGGGCTGCATGCGAGTGCGGAAGGGATAGAGGCCGATCATGGGGAATTCCGCTTCTTCCAGGTCGATGATGGCTTGGCACAAATACATGAAGCCGCCGCATTCGGCATAGACCGGCCGATTTGACTCTGCAAAGATGCGGATCTGATCATGCATAGCCCGATTGGCGCTCAGTTGCCGGGCATGCAGTTCCGGATAGCCGCCACCCAGATAGAGGCCCTGCAGGCCCGGCGGCAACTCGTTATCTTCCAGGGGGCTGAAGAAGACCAACTCGGCCCCGGCGGCCCGGAGGAGATCAAAGTTGTCTTCGTAATAGAAACAGAAGGCCGCGTCCCGGGCCACGCCGATGCGGACCTTTTCCTGGCCGGACTCTGCGGCAAAGATTGGGCCGAAAGCGGTGTCTTCGCCAAGGGGGAGAGGCTGCCGTTTACCGGCTATCTGCAGGAGCAGATCCAGGTCCAGGTGCTGCTCAGCCAATGCTGTCAGCTGCGCCAATCCTTTGCCACCCAGCGGGTGTTCCTCACCCATGTGCAGGCCGAGATGTCGGGAGGGAATGCTGACCTCTTCCCGGCGTGGCAGAAAACCGATGATTGGCACATCACAGTAGGTCTGAATGGCACCGGCTACCATGTTTCTGTGTTTGTCCGAGCCGACCCGGTTGCAGATAACCCCGGCAAGTTTGAGGGCCGGATCAAGCGTCGCAAACCCCTTGACCACAGCGGCGACGCTTTCTGCTGCCGAGCGGATATCGACCACCAGAATCACCGGCAGATCCAGGGTCTTGGCCAGGGTGGCGGCCGAACCCTCGCCGCCGTCAAAGAGGCCCATGACGCCCTCGACCACCGCGCAGCCGAGAGACGGGCTGTGCTTGGCAAAGGTCTGCCGGACAAACGACGCACCGCACATGCGGACATCGAGGTTGCGCGAGATCTGGCCGGTCACCATCTGGTGCAGGCTCGGATCGATGAAATCAGGCCCGCATTTGAAAGGCTGCACCCGCAGCCCCCGCCCAGCCAGGGCTGCCATGATGGCCAGGGTGACCGTGGTCTTGCCGCAGCCGGAGTGGGTCCCGGCGATGAGCAGGGCCGGTTGGCTGCTCATAGACTGGAGACTCCTTCCTGATCGAAGTCCGGATAGAGCAGGGAGCGGACAAAGGCGATGCCGTCAAGCAGCCCCATGGTCGGCCGGGAAACCATCTCCTCATCCACCAGAAAGACCTGGCGGTCATGCACTGCTTTGATCACTGAGAATCCCGGTTCCTTGATAATGTCATCAACACTTATCGGATTCATCCGGCCGTTCTGAGCGAGATAGAAATCGATCTGGCCCGCTTTGGCCAGAATCCGCTCCTTGCCGTAGGCGGCGATGTTGGTTTCGCGCATCCGTTCGGCATCCGCAGCGATATTAATGCCGCCGGCCGATTCCAGCACGAACATGGCCATGGAAGTGGACGCGAAGGTCTTCATCTGTTTGTGGATGGCCTCGAAATAGACTCGTTTGCGTTTGGCCTGCGGGATCTGCTGCAGCGAGGCAGTCACTTTGGCCATCCGTTTGCCGAAGGTCTCGACCATAGCCTTAGCCTGTTGTTCCCGGCCGGTCAGTTTACCGAGAGTTTCCCAGTAGGTGAAGAGATC
>CAITZN010000528.1 GCA_903896915.1 uncultured bacterium | reverse complement strand
CGCACAGAACGAAAACTGGAACGTGCAGTATGTTTCTGGCACCTGGCAGGAGGGAATGGATCGCCTAAGCAGCAACCAAATCGACCTTCTTCTTTGCGTTGGATATACCGAGGAGCGCGACCAATACTTGGATTTCCCCAAAGAGTTCCTTGTTCTGGACTGGGGGACTATCTACAAAACAAAAGGATCGTCCGTAAATACTATCTTCGATCTTGAAGGCAAAACCGTCAGTGCTGTTAAAGGGAGTGTGTTTACGGCGGGTTTTCAGGAACTTGCAAAAAAATTTAATATAAACGTCACAATTAAGGAAACTGGACAGGACAGTGAAGTATTTGCGTCCGTGGTTTCAGGAAAGGTCGATGCTGGGGCGGCTCCAAATCTTTCTGGAATACTGAACGCAACCTACCAAAATGTAGACAGGACTCCCATCATCTTTACACCGGTCAAACTTGGTTACGCCGTAAATAATGGTAAGCATGCTGATTTGGTTGCGTCTATTGACCGAGAAATTGGCGCATTAAAGGCGGACAAGACGTCGATTTATTACCAGGAACTCGAGCGTCTTCTAGGCAAAAAAGAGGCGGTAGTATCGATAGATATATACCTGGGATTATTAGGGATTGCAGCAGCACTGGTTCTTGCTATGGCATTTATTGTCATCCTAAGACGGCAGGTGCACAAAAAAACTCAAGCCAATGTACAGGCCGCAGAGCAATACCAAACAATTTTACAATCATCAACAGACGGTTTCTGGCGCGTGGGTAAAGATGGCAGGTTCCTTGATGTCAATGAACGTTACATACAGATGAGCGGCTACACCAGAGAAGAACTTATAGGGATGCCCATTGCCCTGATTGAGCAGATCGAGTCGGAGGATGATGTTCAGGAACATATCAATAAGCTCATTGCTACAGGGTATGTCCGTTTTGAGAGCAGGCACCGGCGTAAGGATGGAACGGTGTGGGATGTTGAGGTGAGTGCGTCATACTTGCCTTCTAAACATGAGATGATCACTTTCGTTCGTGACATTACCGAGCGCAAGCACTCGGAAGCCTTGTTGAAGGAGAGTTACGAACGTTTCAGGATTGTGGTCACGACAGCGTATGATGGGATTATTCTGCAGGAACGAAGTGGTAAAATCGTAGTATGGAATGAAGCTGCTGAAAGAATCTTTGGTGTCACAGCCAGTGAGGCAATAGGCCAGACTTCAACTGGGTATAACTGGAAGACGTACAAAGAAGATGGCACTCTGCTGTCGGGCGCTGAACACCCCTCCATGCGGGCCTTTGCTTCCGGAAAACCCTCTTTGAATACAATTATGAAGGTCGAACGCGAATCTGGCGAGTATTCATGGATAATTGTCAATGCCAATCCACTCTTCAAAGGTGAAGATTCACCTCCTTACGCAATGGTTATAACGTTTACAGACATAACTGAGCAAAAAACAGCAGAAGATGCACTGCAAAAAAGCGAAGAGAAATTCAGGACTCTGACTGAAAACGCACCAGTGGGGATCTATCTCACTGATCCGAGCGGCTATTGCCTGTACACGAACAGATGTTGGCGAGAGATGTCCGGACTCACGGAAGAGGAAGCAATCGGTAAAGGATGGGAAAAGGCGCTCCATTCGGAAGACCGGGAATCAATCGCAGACAAATGGTATCGATCAGTCCAAAGCGGCGGCCATTGGGGGTACGAATA
Organism: uncultured bacterium; assembly: GCA_903896915.1. Lineage (GTDB taxonomy): Bacteria > Desulfobacterota > Desulfobulbia > Desulfobulbales > Desulfobulbaceae > Desulfobulbus. Next base: position 1,583 of record CAITZN010000528.1, on the reverse strand, counting down.
TCGCTTTATTGCCCCAACAGGGAAAATTGCCTGGGTATATGGCAACGCCTTTCCGCTTAAAAACAGAACTGGAGAAATAACCGGATATATCGGCACCAACATCAATATTACCGAGCGCAAGCTGATGGAGAATGTGCTGCAGGAAAGCGAACAAAAATATCGGCTTCTGGTAAATAATCTTCCAGCCGGTCTGGTAGTACATAACTCTGATACTTCAGTAATTTTTTCCAACCCCATGGCCTCGACCCTTCTCGGACTTACTAATGATCAGATGCAGGGAAAAGAGGCTATTGATCCGGCATGGCACTTTCTTCTGGAAAACGGCATGGCTATGCCTTTGGATCAATACCCGGTAAATACTGTCCTGGCGTCGGGTAAACCAATTCAGAATCAGGTTATTGGAATTTGCCGCTCTGATTTAGCAGAGCCGGTATGGGTTCAATTCAATGCCTACCCGGTTACGGACTTAAGCGGTTTGTTAAAAGAAGTAGTTGTTACTTTCACGGATATCACGGAACAGAAACGTATAGAAGAGGCAATCAATAAGAGACTTGTTGCCCTGACCCAACCGATGGGAACCGGCACTGTTACCTTTGGAGAGCTGTTCAAAATCGATGACGTGCAGCGCCTGCAGGATGAATTCGCCCGGGCAACCGGCGTAGCGTCGATTATCACCCATCCGGACGGAACACCACTGACCGCGCCGAGCAACTTTACTCGCCTGTGCAATGATATTATTCGTAAGACGGAAAAGGGTTGTGCCAACTGCTTCAAATCTGATGCTGCACTCGGGCGCTACAAGCCAGACGGTCCCAATATCCAGCCCTGTCTGAGCGGCGGGTTGTGGGATTCAGGAGCCGGCATCTCCGTCGGAGGGCAACACATCGCCAACTGGCTGATTGGACAGGTGCGCGACGAAACTCAGACCGAGGAGAGCATGGCCGTCTATGCCAGCGAGATAGGGGTGAACGAGGCGTATTTTCTGGAAGCGTTCCTAGAAGTTCCATCCATGTCACTCAAGCAGTTTGAACATGTTGCCCAGGCACTCTTCATACTTGCCAATCAACTCTCGACCAGCGCCTATCAAAATATTCAACAGGCCCGTTTCATCAACGAGCGCAAGCAGGCGGAGAATGATCTGAAAAAGAGTGAATCACGTTACCGTATGCTTGTGAATACAATACCTGACCTGATTTGGCTTAAAGATACCGAAGGTGTTTATCTATCCTGCAATACAATGTTTGAACGTTTTTTTGGTGCAAAAGAAGCCGCAATTATAGGCAAAACTGACTACGATTTTGTAGATAAAGAACTAGCTGACTTTTTTCGAGAGAATGACCTTAAAGCAATAACTGACGGCCGTCCCAGCAATAACGAGGAACAGATCACCTTTGCCGACGATGGCCATCAAGCTTTTCTTTATACGACCAAAACGCCTATGCTTGGCACCGATGGAAAAATTATCGGTATTTTAGGGATAGGTCACGACATATCCGAGCGTAAACAGTCTGAGGGTCAACTCCTGAGCCTGACACAACGCCTGCAATTGGCGACATCATCGGCCCGCCTCGGTATTTGGGATT
>CAITZN010000527.1 GCA_903896915.1 uncultured bacterium | reverse complement strand
CTGGTCTCCAGGAGAGCCTTAACCTGCCTCAAGGTTGTTTTGTCGGAAGTATAGGCTGTTGAGCCGTTTTTAGTGTGGAAGGTTTGTTCAGTTATTGGCGATAGGTGCAAGGTGTGGAAGAAGGTTATTAAGGTCTTACCATAAAAAAAGCTGCAGTAGGAAATCCCTACCGCAGCTTTTTTTATTATGTGTTCAACAAAGGGGCAATCAATGATCCAGCTTAATGCCAGCACCTTCAAACAGGAAGAGCAAACCGAAACCGTACCACATGGTATAGATCACGTAAAAGGCAAGGGATGCAATCAGCATAAACATCTCCGCCTTAACCGATTTTGCCTCAACCTGGTAGTAGTTGTAGGCCGGTTCAACCGCCTTAGTCATGCAGTTTTTAACGAATTTGGCCTGGGCAAAATTGCCCTCTTTGGTCATGCCCTTTTCCATGGCCGCTAAAGATTGATACCAGGAATAGATGGTCTGGCGCTCATTAACACCATATTTTGCGGTGAGTTCCTCGCCTTTATTGTGGTACATGGAATCAGCATCTTTGAGCATGATGGTGATCATGCTACCGAAATCGCCGCTGACCTTGACCTTGTCGCCTTCAGCTGCTGCGACAATTTTATTGGTGGCAAACAATTTGGCGGTTACTGCGGCCTCTTCCGGTGATTTCATCTTCAGGGAGGTGGTGAATTGTTGGCCGTTGTATTTTTCCGCTTTCTTGATCTGGTCACCTATATAATAGGCTGAACCTTTGGACAATTGATTGAAAAAGTTGTCGAGATAGTCGAGTCCGTTGACCTTGTTGCCCTGTGTGCCAGGAAACAGAGGCATGAAGATGGCGATCAGGACCGCGAAGAAGGATACCATCAGGAGATATCCTTGGGTTTTTAATTGAGTTGTACTTGCCATGATTAATGTACCTCCCCTGATTTGAGGACCTTAAGATTTGAGAAAAAGCACCAGAAGACCCAGACCGCAAAGGTAGTGATGATGATGAAAAAGCCGACATTGCCGATAAGATCGACCACGGTGATAAAACCCTTGGAGAGTTCGACATACCCCATTTTCATCAGTTTTTCTGGCAGGGCGCACACCCGGTTAAGGAATCCGGCAGAGACCGTGACTGCGTAGAAACCGCGAATGGTGGTTCCAGGTACAACTTTGGTGACGATCGAGCCGACCTGGATGCCGATTAGGGAGCCGAGCAGCATGCCCATGGCCAGTGTGTAGAAAATGAAACCATATACCGCATACTGGCTGATGGCGGCGTAGCCAGCAGTGAAAACGATCTGGAAAATGTCGGTGCCCACGGTGGTCATGGAGGAAACGCCCAGGCCGTAGACAAACATCGGGAAGGTGAGGAAACCGCCGCCGACACCCATGATGGATGCGGCCATGCCAACAATGAAGCCGGAGATAACCAGGAAGATGGATGAAATCTGGCGACCGCCCGGGGTAACGTTCTCGTCAAAGGTCAGCATCGGTGGAATGTTGATGGACTGGATCCGCTTGCCCATGGCTGGGATTTCTTCAGCAATCTTGGTTGCGCCTTCTTCAATAACCACTTTTTTGGAGCGTGATCTAAGGTAGTCATTCATGGCATAGAAAGCGAGGAAGCCAAGGATGACGACATAGATGGAGGTGATGAACATATCGCTCAACACCGGGTTGGCGTCATAGATTTTCCGATTGACATAGCCGCCCAGGGTCGATCCGCCAATGGCACCGATCAGGAAGGTGACGGCTAGGCTAACGGAGATGTTGCCCATCTTGCGGTGAAGGACGCTGCCCATGATTGCCTTGGCAAAGATGTGAAACAGGTCGGTACCGACGGCCAGGATACCTTTAACGCCCGCACTCATCAGAGCGGGTGCGATGATGAAGCCGCCACCAGCGCCAATACAGCCGGTGATCAAGCCAGCGCAGACACCAACCAGGACGGAGGCGCCGAAAATAAGATTTGTGTAATGGGAAGGACCGTAGGCTGTTTTACCGCCAATAAAGCCGGGCAAGGCCTGGCTGACAGCATCGGCAAAGGCGACGCCGCCCAGTAAGATGGGGATAAGCAGCAAACCCATCACCACCATCCGTTTACGGCTGTGCAGGATGTTGTTGGACATTTCCAATTCCCACTTCGCCTGGGCCTGGGCCCCGGCTACCATGAATTGGTTCAGATCACGAAAAAACTTCATTTTTCTCTCCTTTTTTTGGGGTCGATAAAAAAACTAGCTTTTAGGGTTATAAAAAATTCCTCCGATCAGCCCGGACGAACCATATCTCTTTTGGTTTGTGCCATTTCTACTTTCGCTTCCTGTGCCTGTTTCTGTTCATAGGCGGCATTTAACTTCTCAAACAGGGGGTCGAGATCTATAGGTTTCATCAGGTAGTCAAAAGCTCCGTATTTAATGCCGTTGATGCCGGATTCCACCGAGGCGTGGCCGGTGAGCATCACAACCTCGGTCAAGGGAGACATTTTCTTGATTTCACGTAGGATTTCAATGCCATCTTTCCCAGGCATTTTGACATCAAGCAGGATTACGTCGTAATTCTTCTTCGCTACCATCTCTAAAGCGACATCGCCATTTGAGGCACTTTCGCATTCAAGATCGCGTTTGTTTAATCTTTTTACGGTCATATCTCTGAATTCTTCTTCGTCATCAACAATAAGAACAGTATAGCGTGACATGGTAATCTCTCCTTTTATATCGGTTCGTTACTCACTAAGTAACGTTTCGAGGTCAATTTTGCTGTCAGTTGAAAATGTGTAGACAGGGGTGACCCCGTTGGCCATTTTTCTGATGGTGTTTTCAGGCTCTTGATCGCAATCTCCCTGGAGGAGCATGACGATGATGTCGGGGCGCAAGGTAATGATTTTAAGCTCGACGTTCTTGTCGTATCTGACGAAGTCAAAAATATAGGAAGTTCGTTTCCTCAATCGGAACAAAGCCCAAATGATTTCGGTGGCAACGGACTGAGGCATATCCTTATCTGTTAGAACAAAAAGGATTTTTTTATTGTTTCCCTGGAGCAGCCTGTCGGGAATGGGAATATTATGGCGGATAAGATGCTGGATGAGGTCATGTGAGTGAATCAGCTTTTTACCGTTGTGATCGATGACCGGAACGATGCCCTTCTCGATCCATTTATTGAATCGTTCATCTGAAACGCAGCAGATAATAGCGGCCTGTTCCAGATCAAGATATTCAAGATCATTGGCCGAGCATGCTTTTTTGGGGCTGTTCGTCATAGTCCTTTACAGTTATCCGCAGCTTAATGGTGGACAGGTTTGATAACTTAGGAGTGCAGAACAGGTGCCAGTTGAGGTGGCGTGAGGATAAAATTAATTAACAAATGATAACAGAGCGTTACCTTGAGGTGGAGCTGTGCGAAATATCGTGGGCGGCAATGTATTGTAACTAATAAGTGTATCGCCAGAAACAACTTCCAGAGAATTATCTGTTAACAGTCTGTTATTATAATGTATTTAGTGATGTGTAAAACGGGTGACAGTGGCGGCGCCAGTGTTTGTATTTGTGTGGAATCGGTTACATGGGGTCACCTTAAAGCAAGAGAATGATCTCCTGTTGTTTGGAGTTGGGAACTCCTGTGGTCGTTGTTAAGAGATGTCAGCCTCTATTAGCCCCTCACTGGGAGTTTGAGGGTGAAGTGGGCACCCCCTTGGGGTCTGTTAATCGCAGTAATCGATCCCCCTAATTTATTGACGATGTCACTGCAGATGGAAAGACCCAGACCTGTGCCTTTGCCAGCCTCTTTGGTAGTAAAGAACGGCTCCCATATTTTTTCCAGAACCTCTGTGTCAATCCCCGGACCGTTGTCGGCAATCTCAATGCAGACCTCTTTGGCGATGCTGGAGGTGGTGATGTCAATCTGCCCGTTCGAACCGACCGCATCGAGTGAGTTATCAATCAGATTGAGTAGTACCTGTTGTACCTGAGCACCATCGGTCCGTAATTTCGGGAGGGTTGCATCAAGTTGCAAGTTGATTGTGATATTGTTGATCTGCGCTTCATTTTCAAGAAAGGAAAGGGTCTCCTGAAGAAGTTCGTTGATATGGACATCGTATTCTGAGCTGATTTTACGGGAAAAACCGAGCAAACGATGCGTGATGGTGCCGGCACGATGGACATGATGCTTAATTTTGGCCACCGATTTTTCGTATTCCTGTAAATTATTTTTATCTATCGATTTGTCCTCATGGAGGAGTTCTTCGATCCAGCCCGCCTGCATTTGAATCAGTTGCAGTGGATTATTGATCTCATGAGCAATACCTGTGGCAATGCGCCCGATATTGGCCATTTTTTCCATATGCGCCATTTGCTGATCAAGAGCGGATTGCTCTCGGTCAGCCCGCTCCACACTGGTGACGATGAATCTGCTTATACCAATGGAGATGAGCAGAAAGACAGCGCAGGTAACGACGACAGTGAGCGTGATGCGATCGCGATATTTATAGTATCCAGCCAGAGAGTCAGTGATACGGGTTTTGACAACCAATAGCCACATATTGCCCTTCAGCCATTTACTGGCATAGAGGTATTCGCCGTCAGAGATGATGCGCGTATCAGGGTGATGTTTGAGCATGTTGATTTCTACTGCATTCAAACTGGTCGCATTTTGAGATCGGAAAGCACACGTCTGAACTCCAGTCACT